>CALAZZ010000097.1 GCA_937926515.1 uncultured Bacteroidales bacterium
AAATTCCATTTTGTATTCTACCTCCTGCACCTGCCTGGCATGACTTTGCAAAGAGAAAGGCTGATCTGGAACCTGGACAATATGATACGGCAAGCGATTGATGAGTTGAAACATTCAGAAGTGGCTTCATTTATAGATACCCTCTTCAAGCTGGCTGACGAACTGCGCCACACTCATATGTCAGCAGTGCTGGACATTCAGCTTACAGTCGGTCTGAAAATCATTGAGATTGACAACAGTGAGCATAAGGTGCTGGTCAATCATTTTGAAAAGAAACTAATTGATTTTGGCTTTGTGTCACCTGGAAAAGTATATGTGGATGAAGACTGGCAGCTCTCAATAAACCAAAATCATATCAAGAATATTCGCGTTTGGCTTCGACTGATTGAGTATTCGCAATCCATAATGGAGAAGTTGTTGTCGGCACTCATTGTGAATCTCAGACTGGGTGGTATATTTATCAGCGATACTGATCTTTTTCAGCGGGAAATAACCAAAATCCTAAACTCCAATATCGCACCTTATTACAAAAAGGTAAAGCAGCTAACACGTATATTTCCGGTATATTTTAATGAAATAGGTGCTGAAGGTGAGATCAGGAAACTCACCACTACCATGGATGAAATTGCAGGCAGGCAAGATAAACTCATTCACTTTCTGCGTAAACAAGTTCATACCGAAAGCAACAATACGCTGATTGGTCTCACAAAAAAAATATTTAGGTTTTGGTATGATGGGAAGCTCGAATCACTTAAAACTGACCTGCCGCAGAATGTTTACCAAAGTATCGACAAGAGCAGCCAATATTATGCTCCTGTTCATGAACTGGTCGTGCACCTGGCTGCTATGAATGGAACTGACTCAGATGGCCTGTTGGAGCTGTCACGTCATGAATTTGACAAACTGCTGGAAAAATTCAATGCTGACAGCCAATTAGATCGGGAGCGATTACATGATATACACGATCTTTATGCACATCTGCGTGAGAAATATTCCTTCGAAACAGTCAATATTATTCAGCTTCTTCACCGGTACCCTTTTATCCAACCCACTGAAATAGAAAGACTTGAAAAAGCAATCAAACGAAATGATTTTGAGCAGTCATTGCGGCTTATCTATTCCTTTATGGATAAGCTAAAAAAAATAATTTTTAATCCTGAAGAGAGTGAAAGCTGGGAAAATATCTACCACAAAAGGCATATTGCAATTGGCATCCCGTCCATGTACGGCATTTATCGGGAAAACAAGTTTGAAGCACTTGGCCTTACATTCCGATTGGAAAAAGTAGCCACACGTTTAATGGAAAAAGTGGTCGAAAGCATTAACCTCGATTATATTTCGGCCAAAACATTGGTTGAGATCAGCAATATCCTGGAGTTTTTCAGAGAAGGACTTGAACTTGATGGCATCACAAACCAAACCTTTAACTCCAATCTGCAGATGTTCCGCTATAGCCTGACATCAAGAAGTTTTTCCTTTGATCAATACATCAATATTTTCCATTTCCTTGCACAGGATGTCAAACGAATTATAATCAAGTACTTTCTGAAATCATACGAGTACCCAATAAAAATCATCATTCCTCAACTTTTCGATCCGGAACACAAATTGAGTGATAAGGAAAGCCAACAATTGGTCAGTCGCAAATCAGAAGAGTTTCATCGTGAAGTCATTGCCGAAGCTTTTTTAGTACAACCGCTTGATAATTTCGTCACACGCATTTTGCAATCTTTACAAAGTATGTCAGACAGGCTGGATACCAAATTGATTGGCGATATTATGTCCTATAATTCAGAATTAGTAATCAGTGCACTGGACGATCGTACTCCAAAAATGGATAACCAGGTTTTCCTAGGTAGCAAGGCTTACCACCTAAAAAACCTGTATCTTTCGGGGTTCCCCATTCCACCCGGTTTTGTTATCACCACAGAAGTGTTCAGGCGTCAGGCAACCATCATGAGCCTGCAGGCACTGCGCAGTGAACTGCATGAGTTAATACGTAAACACCTGAGGCGCCTGGAGCGATTAAGTGGCAAGCGCTTTGGCGATACCCATCAACCGCTGTTGCTTTCGGTGCGTTCAGGCACAGCCATTTCAATGCCCGGAGCCATGGATACCATTTTAAATGTTGGTTTAAATGACAAAATCGCTGAAGCTATTAGCAAACAGAAACGCTACTCCTGGTCGATTTGGGATTCGTACCGGAGGCTGATCCAGAGCTGGGGAATGGCGCATGGTATTGAACGTGATGTGTTTGACTCTGTAATGGATGATTTTAAGAAAAAATTCAAGGTAAAACAAAAACTTGAATTTGAACCCGAAGATATGAGAAGCATAGCCTTGGCCTACAAGCAACTCATTAAAGAGTACAATGTTGTGTTTGAACAAGACCCCTTCAAGCAGCTTATTCAAACCATCAATATGGTTTTTGAATCGTGGTCATCCGAAAGGGCATATGTCTATCGTAGGCACCTTCAGATTTCAGATGATTGGGGTACAGCCGTCATAGTACAGCAAATGATCTTCGGCAACCTTAATAACAACTCAGGGACAGGGGTTGTGTTTACACAAAACCCAAACCGTGAGCGACCCGGAGTGCATTTATATGGTGATTTTACCATGCGTAGCCAGGGAGAGGATATTGTGGCCGGACTGGTTAAACCATTTCCTATTGGTGAAACACAACGAAAACAGTCAGGTATTCCCGGATATTCATTACAAACAATGTACCCGGAAATCTATAGGCATTTGCATAAACTGGCATCGGATCTAACCGAAAACCATGGATACAGCCCACAAGAGATAGAATTTACCTTTGAGTCAGAAAAACCTGAAGATTTCTATATTCTTCAGACACGTGATCAGGACTTACGTGTGGACCATTTTACCAAGGTGTTTACCACAACACCCGAAGAAATGCAACTTATCGGACGCGGTATAGGAATTGGAGGTGGTGCCATGTGTGGCCTGGCAGCATTTGATGAAGAAGATTTGGACAGCTTAAGACGAGACCATCCGGAAGCTGATATCATTCTCATACGACCTGATACTGTGCCAGATGACATCGGAATGGTATTCGCCTGTGACGGCTTGCTTACCGCGAGGGGGGGCGCAACTTCTCATGCAGCAGTTACAGCTGTCAGGCTGGGGAAAACCTGCGTGGTAAACTGTTCCAACCTGATTGTAGACGAACATAAAAAAAGCTGCCAATTGGACGGACATACGATCACAACAGCCAACCCCATCTCAATCGATGGTAAATTGGGAAATATCTACATTGGCCATTACCCGATTGAACAGGCCTTAGATGTAGTAAATTATCAATACTGAAAATACCATTTATCAACTTTGGTGTTAACATTTCATCTGAGTCGGGGAAATAGAAAATTCCAACAAAAAAAATTATCCCCTTTATTGTGTGTTTAGTCAAATTCTAAATCCATTCCAAGTTGCTTATAATGTAAGTTTGTTTTGACATGCATCCAACTTTATTTTATTCCAAAGTTAACGTTATCAATAAGTTACATTTTTTATAATGCCGTCTTTGAAATCACTTAATTGTTGTATTTTTGCGGCCAATGAAACATATCCGTAACTTCTGTATCATTGCACATATTGATCATGGTAAGAGCACTCTGGCTGACCGGTTGCTTCAACTAACAAATACTGTTTCGCTTCGTGATCAAAAGGAACAAGTACTTGACAGTATGGATCTTGAGCGTGAGCGTGGCATCACTATAAAAAGTCATGCCATCCAGATGGACTTTGAATTTCATGGTCAGCTATATGTGCTTAACCTGATCGACACACCCGGTCACGTAGATTTCAGCTATGAAGTATCCCGTTCCATTGCGGCTTGCGAGGGTGCATTGCTTGTTGTTGATGCCACACAGGGTATTCAGGCTCAAACAATATCAAATCTTTATCTTGCACTCGGTCAGGACCTTGAGATAATTCCCGTCATTAACAAAATAGACATGGATAGTGCTATGCCTGAAGAGGTTGAGGACCAGATTGTTGATCTGATCGGATGTGACAGGGAAGATGTATTGAGGGTAAGTGCCAAAACGGGATATGGTGTTGATGCTGTGCTTGAAGCCATAATAAATAGAATACCTCCACCAGAAGGCAATCCTGACAGTTCACTTCAAGCCTTGATATTTGATTCTGTTTTTAACTCATACCGGGGCATTGTGGCTTATTTCAGAATCATGAATGGCAACATCAAAAAAGGTGATCATGTAAAATTCATGGCTACTGGGAAGGAATACCATGCAGATGAAATTGGAGTGCTCAAACTCAAACAGGTACCAAAAGAAACCATGTCAGCCGGAGATGTAGGATATATTATATCAGGTATTAAGACATCAAAAGAAGTGAAAGTGGGCGATACCATTACTCATGTGGACAGGCCTACAGCTAAGCGTATCGAAGGATTTGAAAATGTGAAACCCATGGTGTTCGCCGGTATATATCCTGTTGATGCTGATGATTATGAAGAGCTAAGAGCCTCTATCGAAAAGCTGCAATTAAACGATGCCTCGCTCACTTTTGAACCCGAGTCATCGCTGGCACTGGGATTTGGATTTCGCTGTGGATTTCTCGGATTACTGCATATGGAGATCGTCCAGGAACGTCTTGACCGTGAATTTGATATGGATGTTATCACAACGGTACCCAATGTTCAATTCAAGGCTTATACCACCAAAGGAGAAATCCTCGAAGTGCACAACCCTAGTGGCATGCCCAACTCCAACCACCTAGAATTCATTGAAGAACCTTACATTATCGCTCAGATCATTACAAAATCAGATTATCTGGGCAATATCATGACCTTGTGTATCGAAAAACGTGGTGTGATGAAAAACCAGATATATCTCACATCTGATCGTGTAGAAGTTACTTTTGAAATGCCTCTGAGCGAAATTGTTTTTGATTTCTACGACAAACTTAAATCCATCTCGCGTGGATATGCCTCTTTCGATTACCATATCGAAGGTTATCAAAGAGCCAATCTGGTGAAACTCGACGTATTGCTCAATGGAGAACCGGTTGATGCCCTGTCTACATTAATTCACCGTGACAATGCGTATAGTTTTGGCAGAAGAATGTGTGAGAAACTGCGTGAACTCATTCCCCGTCAGCAATTTGATATTGCTATTCAAGCAGCCATCGGTTCAAAGATCATTGCCCGCGAAACCGTCAAAGCCATGCGTAAGGATGTAACTGCAAAGTGTTATGGTGGTGATATTACCCGTAAACGCAAGTTGCTTGAAAAACAAAAGAAAGGCAAAAAGCGAATGCGACAGGTAGGCAGTGTGGAAGTCCCCCAGTCAGCTTTCCTGGCAGTGTTGAAACTAGATTAATCCTCTAATAAATACCTTTCACTTGACTAATTTGAGGGTGAAGTGATTTGTTTATCACATTAAACAATCTATGACAAAGCAAATTAGCCGGAACGGGCTAAAATTAATCCCTATAAATAGCCTAAAAAGATTGTTTTATTTACAATTTGGCTTAATTTTGCATAAAGCAGATAAGTTAAGCCTGAAAAACCATTGTCATATATACCTGACAAGCAACATCTTCTGGATTGGCTTATCTTTTTTCGTCTGATATAAGAACCAAAATAAACCATTTATGGGCTTAAAACAGAAGACATCAGATTTGCAGCGCCGAATGCGTGATGCTTTGATGGGAGGAGGCGAGAAAGCAATCGAAAAACAAAAGGCGATTGGAAAACTTACTGCTCGTGAGCGAATTATCGCACTACTTGACCCAAAATCATTCCACGAATACGACCTCTTTGTGGAGCATGCAGCCAAAGACTTTGATATGGATAAAAAATACCTGCCAGGAGATGGAGTTATCACCGGCACCGGAACCCTTAGCGGCTATCCGGTATGCATATACGCGCAGGATTTTACCGTAGCTGGAGGCTCGCTAGGTTGGATGCATGCAAAAAAGATCACAAAAATCATGGATCATGCCATGAAGCTGAAGGTGCCCATAATTGGCATCAATGACTCTGGGGGTGCCAGAATACAAGAAGGGGTGAATTCACTGGCAGGTTATGGTGAGATCTTCTACCGCAACACACAGGCCTCCGGGGTAATCCCGCAAATTTCTGTCATACTCGGTCCTTGTGCCGGAGGAGCTGTATACTCACCTGCATTAACCGATTTTGTATTTGTGGTTCAAAATATATCAAAAATGTTTATTACCGGCCCTGAAGTGATTAAGACAGTTCTGGGCGAAGAGATATCAATGGAAGAATTGGGCGGCGCTCGTGTTCACTCTGAAATAACCGGCAACGCCCATTTTTATGCACAAAGCGAAGAAGAGTGTTTCAGTCAGATAAAGCAGTTGGTAAGTTTTATCCCGTGGAACAATATGAAAAAGGCTGAACGTTTCCCAAAGAAAGCACCTAAAACACGCAATTACAAAATTGACAATATTTTACCTACTGATCCCCGGCAACCTTATGATGTCAGGGATATCATTAAAGCACTTGCCGATGATTCTGAATTTCTCGAAGTCATGGAACTTTTTGCCGCAAACATTGTAATTGGTTTTGGCAGAATGAATGGAGATACCGTTGGCTTTGTAGCTAACCAACCATTGGTGCTTGCGGGTGTACTTGACGTGGACTCCTCAGTAAAAGCAGCCCGTTTTATTCGATATTGTGATTCATTTAATATTCCTTTGATCACACTTGTTGATCTACCGGGCTATTTACCAGGCGTTGACCAGGAACATGCAGGAGTTATCAGGCATGGTGCAAAGGTTTTATATGCCTATTCTGAGGCTACCGTACCTAAGATAACCGTAATTATGCGCAAAGCCTACGGTGGAGGATATATCGCTATGTGTTCAAATCACCTTCGAGCCGACTTTGTGTTCGCCTGGCCCACAGCCGAAATTGCCGTTATGGGTCCTGAAGGTGCAGCCAACATCATTTTCCGTAAAGAAATACAAACTGCTGACAATCCTGATGAAATGCGTAAACAAAAAGTTGCCGAGTATAAGAAAAAATTTGCCAATCCATATGTGGCAGCTGCTTATGGA
>CALAZZ010000098.1 GCA_937926515.1 uncultured Bacteroidales bacterium
CATAGTTACTATTTGTGTTTAATAATCGGCACTGGTTATATACTTGATACATTATCATCTTGCCTTTTAATACCTAAAAATTGCTTCAAGATATGAGCAATAAACAATAATTCGAATCGTATTTTTTTCATTTTGAATGTAGTAAAAGAGTGGATAAAAATTCAGGACTTGTTACTGTTATAATTATCAGACGAAGATGACCTTTTTGAACTCTTTCGACCGGAATTTGAGTAGATAGACTTAAGTTTATTTATTAACTCCGGTGTGATAGCTTTTGGATTGTACTCCTTAAAAAAGAATTTCATGATATAAATATTTAAAGTTTGACAATTTGATTGAATTAAACACTAAGTACAACGGGGAAGAGGGAGCATTATTCAACATTAAGTGATCTGATTTTAGCGTGGAGCATACGAATTTTTCGGTTGAGGGATTGTATTTCTTTGGTGGCGTCTTGTCGATATTCACGTTTCAAATGACCTTTGCCCTGGCAATAGTAGCATACTTTCTGATTGGTGGATTCGTGTGAGGTGATCATTTTACTACCCCTACAAAGAGGGCATACTGTCATGCCGTGATATATTTTGATGTATTTGTAGGCTGTCATAGGATATTGTATTTAAAAGGGGGTATATGTTTCATCATCTTCAATTGACCTGGGGGATGGTTCGTATGGCACCGGCGATGCGGGCACAGGCCCCCGGTAGTCGGTTCCATTGATATCAGGGTTGGGTTCTTCGGTACGGATCAGGTTGATGTTGAGTGTTTCATAATTAAAACACATAGCACTTGTATTTTGTGATTTACGAGTTATAGCTTTTTCATCATTATCGAACCTGGTTTCGGTAAATACACATTGCGGCTGTATGCCGATGTAGGCGCGGTGGTTTTGAAGGTAATAGCGTAAACTATCCTGTGGCAATGGTTTTACACCTTGTCGCCGGGCCTGTTGTGCATAAGCTGAATAGATTACATTGTACTTAAATTTGAGAATATTAATAGCAGAAGCATATTTCCGGTCGCCGGTGGATGTTGAAAGCTGGTCGGTATAATCAACCCTAAAATGCCATTTATCTATAATCACGTTATCATCAAAAAGGCTTTCAATAATATTCCAGAACAGTCCCATTTCGTTTGATCGGCTTACCTGGTTGTTTTGTGTTTCGATAGTTTTAAGAGCTACCTTTTTGATTTGGTCATAGGTAAAAGGGAAGGTGATCAGTTGCGCTATGGTACGCCATGCGGCAATAATACTTACCATTGAGCGCAGAATACGGTCCTCCACATCGTTTTCAGAAAAGTAGCCTGTAAACTCACTTAATGTGCTTTGGTAAGTTTCATAAAAGTTATCCTCGAAATATTTGCGGTGTTGTATGATGGTGGCGGTAAGGTGGCTGAGGCCGCCGGATTCCATTTCCTTCAGGTTGTCATAATCCTTCTTTTCCTTGTCGGTGAAGGTGTCTTTGTTGAATTGCAGAAATACAAGCCTGCTAAACAGGGCCACATCAGCCGTTGGCATTTCCTGCCCTGACAGGATCACACCGGAGTTTACACTGGTGGTTTCCTTCTTTTTTCCTTTATCAATACTGAGGCGGCTGCGGCCAATGCTATCGAATATGGCTTTCAGGGTTTCGATTTTATCATACTCGATGTTGTTTTTGTATTCATCAACCCAGGATAGGGCATTGCTGAATTGTTGCAGGTGTTCGGCCAGTCCGGGTTTGGTGCCGTTGTGGATGTTGTAGGGCACCTGCTTATCGCCAAACAGGTAACACAGGCTAACGGCCATCTGGCTTTTGCCGGTTCCCTTGGGGCCAAACAGGTTAAGTATTGGAAAGTTTTTGAAGATGCGCAGAATATGGTCGCGAAACGCAGTTGCAACCCAAAAGGCTATGCCAATAAGCGCGTTATCACCAAATACGGTTTGAAACTGGTTTACCCATTGTGTGAGGGTGGTGTTGTTGGGGATGTATTTGAAGCGGCGTTCATCAGTGAAAACCGATTTATCACTGATATAAATTTTAGAGTAGGCAGGGATAAAATAATTTTCGTTGTTATATTCTACTACACCATATTCGTCAGTGGGAGTAAACCCTTCGGGGGTGGTGATGCCATTGGCCCATGCCCAAAAACCTTCTTTTTGCCAGCCCAGCACCCGTATTTCGTTGCAGGTGCGGGTTTGCTCATATAGCATAAGTTTGAGGCGCGAAAAGTGGGATGCCATGCCCCAAAAAAGAAAGTTGCCGCGCCCTTCCACATTGCGTTGAAACGCCTGTATGGATGTCATTTCCTGCATATCGAGATCAACCACCACCTTAAAGTTGCGCTCGTTTTCGAGTTCGTAGATCCGTTTGCTTTCATTAATAGAGTTGATATGGAATATAGGCACCATTATAAAATTAGATAATTTTTCGTGCCCTTTATTGGTTTGAAAGTAGTAGCAGTTTTTATATTCGTAAAAGCCGTATTTCTGAAACTGTATAGGGTCAACACCTTTTGGAAGCACCACATCATCTTCGTCAAGCTTACCATTGCCAGGTATTGTGGCGGTGATTTCTTTCACTTTGTCCTGCAACAGCTTTGTTTTAATCCTATGATTTTTTGAAATGGCCGTAATATACAATTCGCGTGTGGTTTCGTCGCAAGCAGCAAGAAGTTCGCCGATCTGGTTGATGGCATCATTTTTAAGGAAAGGGTCGTGCCCGGACATTTTAAGCAATCGGTCAGAGTAGAATGTGATAAACGGCAGCACATTGTTATGGAAAAAGGAATCGGCTATATCGGTAGTGGTAAAAAATGAGGCAGGATCAACTTTTAAGTTTATTTTTTTGGTTTTTATTTCAAATTTTGGTGGTTTTGATTGTTCAATAGGAGTGTACCAGGGTAGTATGGCAATGTACACATTTATACCGCTTTTAGTAGCCGTGATTGCATTTTTAATGGCTGCCTTTGCGCCTGTGCTGTCGCCATCGCTAAGTATGGTGATGCAGTTGGTATAGCGTTTTATGAGGCGCATCATGCCATCGGTGAAGGCTGTGCCAGAGGTGGCCACCACATGATTGATGTCGATTTGTTGAAGCTGTATCACATCAGTATATCCCTCCACAATAATGGCGCTGCCGGCCTGCCGTATACTCCGGGATGCTTGGCGCAATCCGAACAGCAGCTTGCTCTTGTCGTATAGTGTGGTTTCGGCCAGGTTGATGTATTTGGGTGAGTTGGGCGGCGCACCAGGCAATACCCTGCCGGCAAATGATACCAGGCGCCCGGCCTCGTCGAAAATTGGGAATATGATGCGGTTTGAGAAAAAGTCGTACAGCGAATGGTCGCGCTCGCTTTGACGCACCAAGCCGGTTTGCAATAAAAACTCTTCCTTGTAGCCTGCGCTGCGGGCATGGGTGGCCAGCGAAGCATACTCTTTTGGTGCATATCCTATTTGCCAGGTGGCAATGCTTTCGGGGTTTATGCCCCGGCCGGTGAGGTATTCGGTTATGGCAGGGGTAAGCTGGCTGGTGTAATAACTGAGTGCAAACAGGTTGAAGCTGATAAGGCTTTCGCGTAGCTGGGCCTGCTTTTGGGCTTCGGGGTCAACAGGGGCATCGGTGGGAATGGTAATATTGTAGTGTTCGCCAATGATCGTAACGGCTTGAGGGTAGTTTACCTTTTCATGCTCCATCACAAAGGTAACAGCATCGCCGCCCTTGCCGCACCCAAAACACTTAAAGATGTTTTTTACGGGGCTAACCATCATTGAGGGAGTTTTCTCGTTATGAAAGGGGCATGAGCCTACCAGGTTGCTGCCTTTCTTTTTGAGGGGCATATATTTGGCAATTATATCCTCTATTTGGGTTGCCTGTGTTATTTGTAGTATGGTATTATGGGGGATCATGAAATAAGTTAGAATTTAGATTTTAGAAGTTAGAAGTTGGCTCTACAGTTGACTTCAGCTATCACTCCATGGTATTTCTGTGTTATTTTGGTAGTTTTCTATTCAATCCCAGAATAAGCTCATCTTCATAAAAGAATCTTTCATATTGTGAATTTATAAATAATGAAACACATCCCTACATGGGGTAGGGTTATTAGATTGGTCCTTAATTTTTCCGCAGCTTGGGCATAGTGGTTCGTTGGGCTTTTGGGCGGCATAGTGTTTGAGCATGTGCGAAAACCAGGCAAGGGCTGTGTGATAGTGTATATTGAGCTGGTCGGCCAGCGTGGACAATGATATATTCTGTAGGCTGCCGGAGTTGAAAACGGCATCTTTGAGTTTATTGTATTTCTCAACATCTTCATTTTTAAGGTTCATTATAGGAGAGTGTATTTTATTTTAGAGGTAATAATATAATGCCGAAAACGATATTTGCATATATTTAGTAATACACATGGTAATATATCCTATATACTTTTAATTATTAACCACGATTCGCTTATATTATCTTCCTTATTCAACCAAAGAACTTGTGTGTGAGGTAATATCTCTCTTATAAGTCGATCCCACTCCTTATATGATTTAATATTGATATGTAACTCCACACCATCAAGCCCCTTAGATGGGAAGTTAGCAATAGAAAGAAGGATGGCTTTAGATGCCACCCGATCAAACTCTTTCAATGTGGCCATTGTATTATCCGGCTCGATATGTTCAAGCACATCCAAACAAGTGAGGTAATCAAATTCACCATCATTAAAAGGTAGCTCGTGTGTAAAAGCTTTAACTATTCTATCGCCATCAATTAATGAATCAACTATTTCTGTTCCTTTCACATCAAACCCTGCCTTGTCTGCAAAATCTAGTATCTCACCCCTGCCACATGCCACATCTAAGAGCTTACCTGATCGCCATATACTTAAATACTTAATCGCATGGTCATACCTTTCAGTTGTGATTCGATACGCCTTATTTTTGTAAGCTTTCTCGTATATTTTCTCTAAGTCAAGGACATGCATAATGGCATTATCATAAATTTCTATTTTAGCTTCGGACTGCTTAATCGCATCTTCGTTAGGAGTGTACTCCAGATACTTATTCAGAGGCGAATTTGGGGTTGCCGATTGGATACTGATGCCATATTGCTTGGCTGCCGAAGCTAGCTTTTTAATGAATACTATTTGCTTCTTATACAGTCGTTGGTTATAGTTACGCTGCGAACTTGTTAGTATTCTATTATCGTAATAATCAGAGTTTCCACCCATATCACAACCAAGTAGGTAAATGTTTCGTGCGCCCATCCATATCATAATATGCAGGGCTGTGGCCAATGTATTTTTATGCCAAACAAAAAAGTCATTATGATTACGGTAATTGAGCATAGTTTTACCCGGCTCAGGCTCTTTCAAAGATGCCCAGTATATTTGTGGGTAGTACTTGACTTGTTTGTTGTTATAGATCATTTCATTGTAGTAGGTGCCACGGAATATTTTTATAAACGGCTCGAATAATATATTACGGTCATAACATTCTATTTTATCAAGCCCTATCCATACATCAGGTTTTATATAAGGGTAGGCCGTGTTGATAGCGAAGATCATACGTCCTTTACCTTTTAGTTTGTCAGGATTGATATTATTAAGTGATGGCCCAGGGCAACATAGGTATGCATCAAGCCCTAAGTCATTTTTAGCCAATGTTGTTAGCTTCCATCCGTTTCCCGTTTCGTAATATAATGCCATATTTATAATTATTAATAAAAGGTTATTGATGTTTATTTTGTGATGATTTTCTTTGCGTAGAGAGATCAAAACATCCTTTATACATATGTGGTACGGTGTAATTAGGGTATAGTTCAATATTGCGCCCGGTAATACGCCTGATTTGGTGGCGGCTGACGAAGGCACACTCTGAAAGGTGTTGGTGGTACAGACTGATTACTGTGTCTTTTTTGATGGCTTCGGTAAGGAGGCTGTCGTATTGCTGTTGCAGTAGATCATTACTGGCTTGTAGGTAGTTTTGTTTTATAGATTCAACCCTATATCCAACCATGAATACAAGACAGAGGGCTATGAACCATATAATAAGTATATTTTTCATTTTAGTTTCAGATTTGGTTGTAAATCAGCCATACTTACATATTTAGAGTTACACAAACAGGTGTGTGAAATAGCTTCCCAGGCACTTTTGGTGCTTGGGAAGCTTACAGGGTTTGCGACACACCATGCATATCCATTGAACCGGGCGACGTGGATAGCAGAGCCATCCGCGTATTTACGCACAACTGGTTTGAGTATTATTTTACCTTGTTCGATGAGTTTGCACAGTACATCTTCTTTTAAAACCCTGGTTATGTAATCGTCGGATCGCTCCATTGTGGTGTATTAATTTCAATAGAATGAAGTAGTTTTTCGAGTTGTGCCAGCGTTTTATCTGTGCGGGTTAGCTCGTCATTGATGCGTTGTAGTTCGCGGTCACCATCAGGCATTTCCATGGCGCCAGGTATGGCGCGTTCGAGCTTTTTCATGTGCTGCTGGATAATTTCCTTTAGGTGTTTAATTGAATCAAGGTCCATAATCATAAGTTTTTAGGTTAATAAATCATTGATCGAGCAATGGTTAGCATTTTAGTAAACTTAGCAATTGAATATTCCAGGTGTGCAGGGATTATAGTACGTATCTCAGTCTGGTACGTTACGATAAACCGTGCAGCCCCGATATTGGTGAAGCGTGTGTTGATGTGTGGCAGAAGCTTATCCATATACCGGCGAATGGTGAGGTTGTCTTTATACCCTTTACCGGTGCGCAACAGGTATTCGCGTTGCTTGATAGATGATCGTAGCAGGGCAGTAAATTGTTGGCCGAGCTTATCCTGGGTGATGTTCATTGCGGTGAAAATTCGGTTTAATTCATTCTCAATGTCCATGGGTGTTTTGTGTTTTGTGTTTTGTTGCCCCCTGCCCTCCCTGTGAGGAAGGAAAGAGGGGGGGGTGATTTTGAGTTTATGGCATACAGCGTTAGAATGGCAGGGGTTTATCAGTTGGTATCTCAGCACTGGCCTCAATGGTATCGCTTGGTGTAGATGCGGTTGTCCACTCAGTAATATTTCCAATTAAAGGAAGTTTGTTACGCTGATCTTCGGTGAGGTCCTCCAGATATTCTCTTGGGAATGATTGCTTGATCAGGTGTGTTTCTTTTCGGTCGTCCTTTGGGTTTTTAAAGGGGAAGGCTACAAAATCAAGATATACACCTGATTGTCCTTCAAATAAGTTGTTTTCGGCTATTGGAATAATTATACACTTTACATTACCAGCTTTGCCGGGGTAATCCCGGATAATGGATTTAAGTTTAGCGAGGTTAATTTTTCCAGTTTGTCGGTTCATAAGTATAGAGTTTTAAAGGTTAGAGATATATGTTAAAAAATCCTGTGGGCAAAAAAAACAACATGGTAACGTAAGTACCTAAACGTAAATCAATAAAAAAGAACGACGCCCCACAGGATTATAAATAAAGCCGCACACACCAGGTCTATTTTGGAAAACATGAATCTAAAACCAAAAGGGAGGGAAGGGTGTGTGCGGCTGTGTTTTTATCCATAGGTGGATTGTATTTTAAGATGTTGCCTGCGTTGGATAAAGTTTTGCAGGGCTTTTTCTTCCTCAGTGTTTAATTCATTGAGGTTGGTTATCTGCTGTCTCTTAATGCGCACCTGGCGTTGGTTGACGAGGTAGGTGTTCTTTCCATCGTATTTTACACTTATAGCTGACATAGTTTTTTATTTATTGGTTTATAAAAAAAAGAGCCACAGCAAGGTTATTTTTCTTGCTGCGGCCCGGCGCCATTATGAGGCTTGGAAGGGTCAATAGCTTGTGTGAGCAATGAGCGAAAGAGGTCGCTTTTCTTTATCTTCCGGGTTCGGCATACTTTTTCGAGTATGCGATGTTCATTAGTGGTTAGCCTGAACGACACTCGTTTGTTTAATGGTTGTGTTGGGGATACTGTTTCGAGCATGGGTATTGACATTTGTTTATTGATGTTGTATATTTGTCGGACAAACGGAAGACGAATGTAAGACAATTAGAGTACAAATGTAAGACAAACAAATGACAAAAGTCAAGAAAAAAAGTAAAAATTTTAAAAATAAAATCTATGAACATGACAGACAGGTTGTTGGAATTGATCGAAGATCGTTTCAAGACACAAAAACAGCTTGCTGATCAGCTTGGGGTCACACGTCAGTCACTAAATACGGTGATCAAGAACGGCTCATTCAGCATGGATTTTTTGATCCGGTTATACCATGTGGTGCCGGATTTGAACCTTAACTGGCTTATCCTTGGGAAAGGGGATAAGTTTGTAAATGAAAATCATTACAACTTAGCAAATGAGGCAAGTGCAGGATATGGTAGTTCTAAGGTTCTTGCAAAGGAATTAAAGGATGAGATTATTTTTTTACGAGATCAGGTTAGCTTCATGCAGAAGTTGGTACTAGATGCGAGCGAAAGTAAGGAGGCAAAATGAGGCGTAAAGGGCAAAGTAGGCAAAAAAGGCAAAATATAAATATGTATCATTCAAGCTAGTGGGGTGTTGGTGGGGTTCCTGCTACCCCGACAACATTTCTTAATGTATTGCTAATTAGATATATATAGATGTAAATTAAGCAATAACATGAGAAAAGTAGGCAAAAGTAGGCAATTACTTTTGCTGCTTTTTACGAGGCTTGGAAGGCTTAATCGTAAAAAGAATGAAAAGAGAAAAAATTGCAATTCTGCCTTCGCTCTATGATTTTGGAGGCAGCATGGAACCGGGAAAGAAGTGGTATGTCCAGTTCTCGGTGAAGGATCCGCGTAGCGGTAAGATGGTGCGCAAAAAGGTGTATGCCGGCCTGCAAAAGATCAGGGAAAAAAAAGCGCGGTATAAAAGGGCTGACGAGATCATACAGGAATATACCGAGTTGCTGCGCAATGGATGGAATCCTTTATATGATGATCAGAAGGCAATGTATGTGGACCAGTTACAGTATCATCATGCCGCCAGCGTGTACCAGGACCGTAAGGCAGGCAACCTCACCTTTAATTATTTCGCCAACAGATACCTTAATGAACGATTGTCAGGGCTTGACCCCAATACGGTAGCTACATACAGGAGTAAGTTCAGGGTGTTTCATTTGTGGACGCTGCGCGAAGGTTATGCTGACCTGGATATTAGCGCCTACACCAATAAGGTAGTGTTACTTTTCTTCGCATATCTGAACACTGAACGTATGAGTAGCGCCATTACCTATAATAAGTACAGGCAGCTTTTGAAGGGGTTGTTTGATTTTGTGATGGATGAAGGAAAGGTAACTATAAACCCGGTGCAAAGGCTTCCGGTGTGTACAAGGGTAAACAAAAAAGAGCCGATGCCGATAGTAGATCAGGCTGATTTCGATAAGCTGATGAACCGGATAAAAAAGGATAGGGAGCTATACTTATTCGTTCTCTTTGAATATTACTGCCTTATGCGCCCTACTGAGATAAGGTTGATGCAGGTGAAATGGATTGACTTTGCCAGGGGTGTTATACACATTCCGGCATCTGTGAGTAAGACTAAGCGACCTAAGACACCTATCATACCTAATGAGTTTATGCAAGTTCTGAGGGATAATTATAGCTTACATCTGGCCGAAAAGGAGCATTATGTAATCGGGAAAGGTAGTAATGGCACAGGGGATCGGCATTATGGGAAAAATATTATGCGCTGGCGGTTTAATAAGATCAGGGCAGAATTGAAGATGCCCAAAGACTATATGCTGTATTCATACAAACACACAGCCAACATTAGGCTAGAGGCTATGAGTGTACCTGTGTATGATAGAATGATGCAAAACGGCCACACCAGTATTGTAACGACTGAGCGCTACACAAGAAACAAAGCAGGGTTTACGAGCCGCGCCATTAAAGAGGGTTTCCCTTCTATTAATGAAAAAAGCCAGATCAATTGACCGGGCTTTTAACTTTAGTTGGGTGTTATGTAGTTAAGCGAAAAAATGTGACCTAAGCAATTCCAAATCCTTTGGTATTGGTGGCCGAACATCAAGTAGCTTTAGTGGTGCATAGTAAGTGGGTATGTATAAAGGTTTTACATTAACGCTATTACCCTGACTATTCTTAGATAATGGGTCATGGGAAATGGTCTGATACCAAACCAGGTCAGTTTGCACGCTTAAAAAGCAACTTATTCGACTGATGGAATAGGGCGCACTAATTGTTGCGGTTTGTGTTTGTGTGCCCGCAGGCAGTTCGCATATTTGCGAATCAACAGCAAATGTAACTATCCCATCAGGATCGGAAGGAGGCCCGGTTGCGGACCCATACCAGGGGAGCATAATAAATGCAGCCAGGAACAGGATTGAAAGAAATGTTTTTATGGTAGAAAAAAATTAGTTAAACAATAAATGGTACAGCAATATTATACTGTAAGCTAGTTTAGGGAAAGGACAAAAAAGCCCGATCAAATGACCGGGCTTCAACCAAAACAAACAATTATGAAAAGAAAACAGAACGCTCATAGTTATAATGGGGGTATTCGCCAGTAAAAAGTAACGTAGAAGTCTTTATTTAGCATATCGTAGTGCAGGCTATAAAGGTTTTGTTGCCTGGTGAAAAGCGCAAGTGATCCGGCCAGGCCGAATTGATCAGGACTTCGGCCCACACCAACACCCATAAAGTATTGATTTCGTTTTTTCTCCACTTCCCGGATAACGGTTGTGCGGTGTATGATGGTGGTAGGCTTACGGTTGGCAATATATGGCGTTAAACTGATCAGCCTGTTTTGGGTAACATGCCAGCCAATAGCCACAAACACACTGCTGTCATTTGCTAGGGTGTCATATCCATGCCGGTGTGCGAAATAATCGCGAAGTATGGCTGCTGTGTCCACTTCACGGATGATGGTATCGTATATGGTGATCCACCTGTCGCGGATTTCGACCACAGGATAAGGAATAGGAACAGGATCGCCGGGCAAATAGATGGTATCAGTAGTATCGCTTATTTCTTCATACTCAGGGCAGCGGTGGCACTCGCGTTGCAGGAATAATAGCAATATGAGCACAATGATGATTATCCAGGGGGCTGTTTTCATAGGTGTGCGTATTCACGTTTTGCATCAAAACTTGGGCAATCTTTCTTTACGTTAGGAAAATCACGATGACCCTGGATAATAGCCTGGGGGTGTCGTTGTTTGAGTTCGCGCAAAATATTTAACAGGATTTGGCGCTGGAAAGGGGTTCGGTTATCGAGTGGGCGATTATTTTGATCAACACCGCCGATGTAAGCCACATTAATAAGCCTTTGGTTCCATCCGGCCACACCATTACTTACGCGATCTTCGGGGAGTAAAATATGAACACGGCCATTGGCCTCAATCATATAATGATAGCCCGGACTGCGCCATTTGAGGGTTTCGCGCCAATATCGTTGTATGGCTTCAACCCTCGTCGTTTGGCTTGTCGCTGTGCAGTGAACTGCTATGTGGGTTATTTTTCTCATATCGTTTTTGTATGGCTTTGCTTATACCGGCCAGTCCACCAATACCAACAATGGCAGCCAGTATGTAGCTTAATCCTGAATAATCAGTGTATTCCTTATGGCGCTCAGCTAAAAAAGCTATTACCCAAATGGCAATAAGGGTAAGTTCAACCACCAGGAGGATTACAAATGCAACCCGCATGGATGATCGGTTGCCTGCATCATCGTTGAGCCAGTTTTGGGGCATATTACCTCCGGTCAAGTTTGCGGTTAATATCACGAAGCATTTGCTTCATTTCGTCAATTTCACGCACATAATCACTCTTTTCAATTTTTCTGTCGTGCAGTTCTATTAACCTTGAATCGTAGCGGTCGAGCCTGTTAATTATTACACGTGTTTCAGCTTCGGTTTGAGTTTTTAGGGTATCATGATCTTTTTGTATTGTAACCGCCCCATAATGACTTTTTAAGGTCATGCCTATGAGTGCGGCTAGTATTGCAAAAGCATAGATCACCAGTGAACGTATGATCTGCTTTTTAAACTCATTGATAAAGTTTTTTTCCTGGTCGCTCATTTTTATATTATAATTCTTGGTTTTCATTATGTTTCTTCATTTTCAGGTACCTGTGCAATTTCCTGGTTCCATTGGCCAAAACGCACCGCCGGATCATCTTCGATCTCTACTGAATCGTCAATCATATTGGGCAGTGTTTCGCGAAGGTGCCTTTGCCATGCCACAGGGTTTGCATACCTGAATGTGAATTGAAAAGAGTTGATCTTATTCTGGACACTATCAGCCTTTACCTCCGTAATGGTGATACGTTCAGGAGTAGGCCCATTGAGCAGCATCCTGTAATGGTAGCGCATGGCTGATGTATAGAACTCGCGGAGCCAAAGGCGTTGTTCTTCGGTATCGAAATAGCCGGTATGTTTTTCGTAAAGGCGGTTAAAAATGGTTTCAAACTCAACCAGGCGGTTGTCGGTATCGAGATAGGCTTTTGGTTCGTGGTTTTCTTTTTCGGCCATATTGCCGGTAAAGCGTATGGTTTCAATACCTCCCAGGCTGTTTTCGTACAGGAATACATCATCAAATTCGTCAATGGTATGTTCCAGTAAAAACCGTTGTTCATTAGAAACAACATCACTTCCTACCTTATAATACACATCGAACGCATAAATACGGCGCTGGCTGTTGTTTACAATACTCACTATTTTATCAAAACCAATATTGAAGGTTACGAGCCGGTTGGTGGAAGCGCTGGCATAAAGCTGCACTTCCACCTGTTCTGGAAATCCCCAGGTTTGGCTAAATTCCTGCCATTGCTGGTAGTAGTACGTCATGTATAGCCCCCCGGCATGTGAGGGGCCGACGAAATAGTTGATATAGTTAGGCTCGTAATACTTCACATTGCGGACAGATGGCATCCATGTGAGCAGGTTTTTTTCAAAATGATCGAGGTAATCATGGGTCTCGTAATCGGCTTCGGGGATTAGAAGTCCTCCCTTAATGACATAAAAAAAACGTTCAAACCCTCCAAACTGTAATCGTATTTCGGTATATGCGGTATCTTGATGAAAGTTGTCGGAAGATGGGATTTGTGTTTTTAAATAACTATTGATAGCTGATCGTATTTTTACCGAGGCTGCTCCTACAGCATTTGGATAGATTATTTCGTCGAGGATTACGGCGCCTACTGCGGCTCCGGTCCACACGTTCACTTTAAAAATCATTCCATCATCGGGGTCGATGCCGGTGAAATGCAGGTGTGGGAGGTTGCCGGCAAAATAGTATTTGTGGTTGGCGGTGCCTATTGCGGTGGTGAGTGATGCGGACATTTTTGAATTTAGAAGTTAGAATTTAGAAGTTAGAAGTTAGCCCTTCGACAAGCTCAGGGACCTAAGTTAGAAGTTTATTTTATCATATTTTATGTAGTTAAAAAACAATGCTGATGTATAGGCAAAACAAGGCAAACATAGTGAAGGGGGTGGGGGTGGGAAAGGACAGATTTTGGAAGTTACCCTTCGGCAAGCTCAGGGACCTAAGTTAGATTTTAGAATTTAGCCCTTCGGCAAGCTCAGGGACCTAAGTTAGAAGGTAGAATTTTGAAGTCAGGATTTGTTAATTGCTGTTTTTCCGGAGATGTTGTATATAGAGGAATAATGCAATACCGATGCATAGGCAAAACCATGTGGCGCCTATTATTAAAACTGTGCCCATGTTGGTTAGTTTACTGTGTGGTGATCAAATCCTGGGCAATGATGTCGTTCATGCGTTTTTTGCCCAGGCCGAGTACGTTTGATATTTCATAAATATCGCGGAAGGGGCGACGCCTGATAATTTTCTCAGCCCTTACAGGGCCGATGTGGATGATGCGCTGCAATTCGGTTGCGGAGGCGCGGTTGATGTTGATTTTCATGGTAAGTAGAAGTTAGAAGTTAGCCCTTCGGCAAGCTCAGGGACCAAAGTTAGATTTTAGAATTTAGAAGTTAGAAATTAGAAGTTTGAATTTGGGAGTTTGAATTTTATTGGTTGCGAGTTTTCATTGCGGGTTTGTTTTAGTTGGGGTTTAATATGATCAGGGTGTTGGAAAACTTTTACGTGGTCGAAGAGGGTTACGCTCTCTTCGGTGGGGAGTTGTACTGCGCTGTTGAGTACGCGGCGCATGGGTTCGTTCATGGCGGCGAGCACATGGCGGCGGGTTTCGCGGCGCACCAGGTAGCCATTATACCACCATTCAATTTTATCGGGTAGCCACAGGGTGGCGTATTTTACCCACTCGCCACGTAAGCCTTTTGGTATGGGGTGGTCCTTAGCGCGTATTACACGTTTTTTGCCGTTGTGCATAAAATGCACATTACTCTGAAACTTGCGCAGCTTCCGGTACTCATCGCTTCGGGAATATCCTTCTACCGTGTCAATTTCAGGTGGCCAGTTGGTTTCGCCGGTGAGCCAGTCGGCGGGCCATTGGCCGCGTTTTAGCGGCATTTTTATCATACTCTCGAAATAGCCATACTGCCAGGCAGCTTTGCTTTGCACCAGTCCAATAGCCCAATCAACCAGCATACCATTAAAGTTGCGTGGTTTATTTACCACACTGCAAGCAAACTGGGTGTTGGTGATCTGCACACAGGCCGGATCGAACCACTGCACGGCATAATCGGGATGGTAGGGCCTGTCGTCGGGTGCCCACTCGAAACCTTTGTAGGTGTTGGTGGCATCGAGGTATTCAACCAGGGGCCAGCCTTTAATATCAGGCCCGGGGCCTGGTCTGGTGATGTGGTGCCAGCGGCGCCAGAGTGATTTTATGTATAAACATAAGTTGATCATCATAGGCAAAATCAATTAACTTTATTAAAATACCTGTTATATAATGAATTATAAAACTTTATATCTCCACTATCTAATATTATATCAATATTAGTTTCACCTACGTTTTCAACTACCAAAGGTCCGACTACTTGAAAGGGAGAATTCTCATTTTTTGCCCCTGCATAATGGGCGCCATATATTTTCATATCACTATTTAATATACAACCTCGCCACATTAAATTGGAATGGTGGTTAAAGGCTAATGTGATAGGAAAGAAAAGTATATTATTATTATCTGGGTCAATCTCCAAAACCAGGTAATTGCTGCCTGGAAATGATTTATCATTAGGCATGAAATATAATTTACCATTTGGAGCAAGTTGAGCACCGTCCCATTGATGTGAATGAATTAAACCTTGACTTGGTATATAAGTTTCAGTAAATTTAGTATTATTTATCACACCAAACTCATCCCTAAAATAATCATACCAAAGGATATGTCTTCGACCAGCACCACCAGATAAATCTTCATTAGAATCTACACTCGACACATATTGGACGGGAGCATAAAAGACTTTACCATTAAACCCCATGACAGATGTCATTGAAGGGATATTAGCAAATTGATTATATTCATAAACCTTAACTGATGTAGCGATATAGGTATCTACATCTAAAAATATAGCCCTGTTACCACTCGTCATTATCAACACCTTGTTATTAAGCAATAATATTGGTGGATATGCCTGTATACCACTGTTACCTCCTGTCGTAACACTTATTTCTTGATATGATGCAGTTTCTAATGCGCAGTCCAACGTCAGTACATGAAGGGTGCCAGGACTCACCTTCACCCAAATTATAGTGTATTTATGGGTTAGTATTCCATTTATACCATTAATATCTCCGCTCGATGAAGGATTGGTGATATAAGTTGGGGAAGCATATTCTATATTACCGGATGATCCTGGGTCTATTCTAACGATAGAACTGCCATCAGAGGTACAGAAGTATAAATAGCCATTACCAGGGCAATAGACAGGTTTAGTAATTCTTAAAGGAGTAAATGCATTACTATAGTTTAAACTTCCTGAATCCGATATTTTTAATACTCCTCTCGGAGGAGTTATCATCCTAAACCAATGAAACGCATATTTTGTACCAGATGAGAGGTGTTTGAATAGGCTTCCGAATTGGTTGTTGATCGTATGGTCAGATGCATTATATAAAACGGATATTTCAGGGTCTTCCGGTATTGGCACCACTCCACCTTGACCAAATGTATATAATAAATTAGGACACATAGTTAACTTAGTCTTTTAATAGTTAATTTTCCTGAAATCATAGTAGGTACATCTCCCCTATAAACACCTTTTGTACCTAAAGTTAAGCGTGAATCATATCCTATATTTGTCACTATATTTGGAGTAGAAGCATAATATATATGTCCTCCTGGTGGAACCGAAGTAATATAAATATCATCAAGTCCACCAACTACAGTATTTCCCATATAAATTGCTAATTCATCTACTATACCTTGATTAATTAAAAATAATCCTGATATTATTTCATAGGAAAAACTTTTACCTAAATCTAAGATATATTCCTGAGACTCATCTCCTTGAAAATCATTAAATAGAAAACTAATAAAATGTATGTTACTAGCAGGAATCCACATCTTACCAGTCCATATCATCATATCACCTTTTGATAAATCTTCAGGACAATAAGGCAAATAATATTTAGTTTTCTCCATTAGTTTTGATATCTATATTTTAATATTACTATACCTGAACCTCCGGCAGCTCCATTAGCACTTGTTGATTGCCTTCCTCCTCCTCCTCCATTTCCTCTATTATTAGTACCTGCGGTCGCACTATAACTATATCTACTACCTCTTCCCCCAACAGCATATGTTACAGGAGAGCCACTTATAGAATTACTTTTACCTGAACCTCCTGATGCACCTGTTGTACCATTTATAGCATCTGATCCAGCTGAGTTTGCTCCACCACCTCCTCCCCCACCTCTTGCAGAAGCTGTATCGCTAACATTACCTCTTCCTCCATCATGTCCCTGTCCTTCTACACCATCTCCTCCTAGAACATGCTGGTTGTCTAGATGATTTCCTCCTCCTCCTCCTCCACTTCCACCATCTTCTGCATTAGTTCCAAAATTTATCCGAACTCCTGCTCCACCGCCTTTTGCAACTAATGAAAAAATAGAACTATCCCCTCCTTTATTCCCCGTTCCATTTAGATTTGTCGCTTCTGCTCCGCCATTTCCTATAATTACAGAATATTCCTCAATAGTTAATTCTTCATAGGTACCTTCTAACATTCCTCCTGCTCCACCGCCTCCACCTCCAGAACCAGAAGAACCAGAAGAATATGATCTAGCTCCACTACCTCCTCCTGCAACAATTAGATACTCAATCTCATTTTTTAAACTGGTAGTAGCAAGCTGGGTTACATTAAATACACCATTGTTTAAAAAAGTATGAATCTTAAAATCTCCAGAGGTAGTTATAGTTCCTCCTGTTGCAATAATATAATTCTCATAAACTATAACATTAAATGTTATTTCTATAGGAACATCATCTATCCAACTAGGTAATATATAATTAGCTTTAAATTGATATTCTCCTGTTGTTTCAGGATCATATGTGTCTATTTCTTCTATAGTAGTAATTTCTATTTCGGTAGAGCCTCCAGTATTTAGATGTAATACAAAATTAGTAGGAAAGATTATATCTTCCAATGAAGTGTTTAATTCAACATTAATATCATCAAGTGTGTAACCTATTATGGTAAAAGGAGTAAAAGTTGAATTATCTCCCATTTTACCAACTCTAGAGGTAGTAGTTGATAAAGCATTTTTAATAGGAGTATTCCATCTTGCAAATTTAGTTTCAGTACTCATGTGTTATATCTTGTTGAATCTCTTAATGTAATTATTCCAGTAGCAATAGGTCTATTAGGATTGGGACTATCTCCTGTAAAAGTTCCCCAAACTTCATGCCAATATTCTCCAGCAGCAGGACCTGTAGTATAATCTAAGTCAGCATTTAATAGTTTTATAGTTACTTGTCTATTAATAGAATCTATAACTATTTGTGAAGCTGCGCTTGTTTTAGTTATCACAATAGAACTACCTGGAGTGCTACTTGAACCCATTACCCAAGTAAAAGTATAATCTTCTAAATTAGGGAGATCATCTACAAAGAAAACTAAATTATAATTAGCTCCTTTATATAATAAAAAGTTTTGATTTTCCATATTAACTTGTCATTGAAGTATTAAATCTTTCTACTGTATATTGATACTTTATGTAAGTCTTATAAGTACCAGTAGGAATACCTAAAGATTGTACTAAATTATTAGTTATGTATAAGTATATATAATTACCTTCATAAGCAATATCTACTTTATAAGAAGTATCATATAATGATAATTTATTAGTCTCTGCTCCATCTACAAATCTAATATATATTCCACTATCATGGTTTATAATTAAATAACTAGAATAATCTTCAGCTTTTCCTGAAATACCTTCTACAAATATAGAAGCTTCTATTTCTTTAATAGCTGATACTAATGCTCTATCATCAGGAGGGTTAACTCTTTGATGATAACATGAAAAATGTAAAGTCATTTTTAATAAATAAGCACCAGCATTTAATATACCATGTTGTTCAAGTATTAATGACTTTGTTTCACCATTAGATATAAAATCACCTGGAAAATCAGTAGATGGTTGATTAGCTTGATTATTAACAAAATAATACCATTCTCCTCCAGCAGCTGGCCCAGTAGGTCCTGGCACGGTTGAGGGGTCGCCTGTAGGCCCAGTAGGTCCTGGCACGGTTGAGGGGTCGCCTGTAGGCCCAGTAGGTCCTGGCACGGTTGAGGGGTCGCCTGTAGGCCCAGTAGGTCCTATTTCTGAATAAGATAAAATAACTGAATCACCATTATCGAAACTATCAGATTGAACAATATTCTGAAACTGAATACTTAACCATTGTGTACCATTTGGAGTACTTAAATCCTTTTGTAATATTTTACCAATAAGAAATAAAGAAGAATCATTTTCTTTAAATACTCTAAAATAAGAATCTAGCTTAAGGTTATTTAACCATTGGGTAATTCCAACATCATCTGCTGTTACAGTCGATATATAAATATTATTCCCACTTATTCTAAGTTGACCATTAGAATTAGTTGAAGCAGAATAATTATATCTATGAGAATCTCCCCCAAACAAACCTTGAGGTCCTGGCACGGTTGAGGGATCGCCTGTAGGCCCAGTAGGTCCTGGCACGGTT
>CALAZZ010000099.1 GCA_937926515.1 uncultured Bacteroidales bacterium
CCTTACCTTACCCTTAGCTTTCACCAAACGATAGCGCATGATCTTAACATCTTCAATAAGGTGATTATAGCCGGTAAAAGTAGTTCTGTCACCGTCTGTCTTTAGCACAACCCAATCACCCGCAGCCACTTCAGCTGCCTTACGTGAGCGTGTTTTTTGCACTTCAAGTCCTTTTTGAAACCCTTCCATATCAACTTGCATACCTTTTTCCTTTGCAAGTAGATTTGTTAAGTCAACCGGGAAACCGTAGGTATCAAACAGTTCAAAAGCAAAGTGACCATCAACAACTTTGATGTCATTATGTTGATGAATATATTGCTCAAATCTTTTGATACCATGTGACAAAGTTCGCAGGAACGATGCTTCCTCCTCCTGGATCACCTTGGAAATAAAATCCAATTGAGCTTTTAACTCAGGAAAGATTTCAACCATTTGCCCGGCAAGCAATGGAAGTAACTTGTAAACAAAAGGTTCCTCAAATTGAAGAAATGTATAACCGTACCTCACTGCCCGACGCAATATCCTACGGATCACATAACCGGCACCAGTGTTTGACGGTAGTTGGCCATCCGCAATGGCAAAGCTGACTGCCCTCAGGTGATCAGAAATAACCCGCATAGCAATATCCGCATGTTCATCAGCACCATAAGGCTTTGAAGCAAGCATTGATATCTCTTGTATCAAGGGTTGAAAAACATCAGTGTCATAATTCGATTTTTTTCCTTGTAACACCATAGTCAATCGCTCAAATCCCATTCCGGTATCAACATGTTGTGCAGGTAGTTTGACCAATGCACCATTGGCCTGCCGATTAAACTCAATAAATACAAGGTTCCATATCTCAATCACTTCCGGATTATCCTGATTTACCAATTCCTTACCATCCAATTTAATTCGTTCTGACTCATCCCGGATATCAGCATGTATTTCAGAACATGGACCACAAGGACCAGAATCTCCCATCTCCCAGAAATTATCCTTTTTTGTGCCGAAAATGATACGATCTTCAGGCAGGATTGATTTCCAATAATCAAAGGAATCCTGATCATTAGGCAGGCCATCTGACTCATCACCGCCAAAGACTGTAACATATAAGCGATCAGGATCAATTCCATAGACTTCTGTTAATAACTCCCATGCCCATTCTATTGCATCTTTCTTAAAATAATCTCCAAAAGACCAATTTCCAAGCATCTCGAACATAGTATGATGATAAGTATCATATCCTACCTCTTCCAGGTCATTGTGCTTACCTGATACACGTAAGCATTTTTGTGAATCCGCAATTCGATCTGCTTTTGGTTTTTCGTTGCCCAGAAATACATCCTTGAATTGATTCATGCCTGCATTGGTAAACATAAGTGTAGGATCATCTTTAACAACAATGGGGGCTGATGGTACAATGAGGTGTTCTTTTGACTTAAAGAACTCAAGAAAGCTTTTTCTGATATCGGAGGATTTCATTATGAATAAGTTATTAACAAGCGTCTAGTAATTACCATTTAAAATTAAGCTTGCAAATTTAGCGTAATTAATTAACTTTGCACTTCATCAAATCAAAGTGATTTCAATCAGAAATCACCTAAACAAGGCATGGCAAAAGAAAAATACATCTTTAACCACCGAACCCTTTCGTACGAAAAGTATTCAGTTCACTGGAAGAAACGTGTGCTCCAAGTTTTCTCCTATTTGCTTAGCACTATGGTGTTTGCTTTGGTATTTGTACTGATAGCTTATAATTTTTTCGGTTCACCAAAGGAACGTATGCAAAGTCGTGAAATTGAATACCTTAAGCTTCAATATGAAATACTAAATGATCGGCTGGATAAGTTGAATGTATTACTTGCTGATATGCAGGAGCGTGATGACAATATTTATCGCGTAATATTTGAGGCTGATCCGATTCCATCATCCGTAAGAAGAGCAGGCTACGGTGGGGTTGATCGATATGATCGTTTAAAAGGTTATCAAAAATCTGATCTGGTGATCAATTCAGCAGAAAAATTGGATCGTATTGCCAGTCAGTTGTATGTACAATCAAAGTCATTTGATGAAGTATTTGATCTAGCCAGAAACAAAGCTGATATGCTTGCTGCCATTCCTGCCATTCAACCTATAAAAAATGATGATATGCGCAGAATATCATCTTATTATGGCATCAGGATGGATCCATTCTACAAAGTAAATAAATTTCACCAAGGAGTCGACTTTTCCGCGCCCACAGGTACAGAAGTCTTTGCAACCGGTAATGGAAAGGTTGTTAAAATAGAACGATCACGCTGGGGTTACGGAAACACCATTATCATTGACCATGGATTTGGATATCATACTAAATATGCTCACCTTCACGAGTTTAAGGTGCGTCGAGGAGAATTTGTTAAAAGAGGTCAATTGATTGCTACCGTGGGTAACTCAGGTAAATCAACAGCACCACACCTACATTATGAAGTGCATAAAAATTCGAGGCCTGTAAACCCGATACATTTCTTCTTTAATGATCTCACACCTGAAGAATATGAAATGATCCTTGAACTGTCAGCATTACCAATGCAATCCATGGACTAATAAGATTTACCGTGGCAAAATCCGAAAAAGTGTATTATTCCATTGGTCAAGTAGCATCCATGTATGATGTCAACACATCCTTGGTCAGGTTTTGGGAGAAAGAGTTTGATGTGCTCAAGCCGCATAAAAGCAAAAAAGGCACAAGGTATTTCACCCAGCAAGATATGCGCTATTTCCATATGATCTATCATCTTGTAAAGGAAAAAGGCTATACGCTTCAAGGTGCAAAAGATGAGCTCAAAGCTGACTTTGACCAACTTGAAGCAAAGGTGCTGGCATTGCAAACTTTGCAAAAAACAAAAGATTTCTTACTTCAACTGGATGAAGGATTGGCTGACAAATTATAATATTCTCAGAAATAATATTCAGGTAACAAATAATCAGAAACATAATCCTGAACCCCATCCTCAAGGCTCGTAAATGCTTCAGTATAACCTGCAGCACGCAACTTATTCATTTGAGCCTCTGTGAAATATTGGTACTTATCACGGATATCGACAGGTGTGTCAATAAAAGTAATGACAGGTTTCATACCCATCGCTTCAAAAGTAGCATGTGCCAAATCTTTGAATGTCCGGGCCTTACCTGTACCCAAGTTATACAAGCCACTCTCCGGCTGATTTTGAAAAAGAAAATAGATCACCTTCACTACATCTTTAACATATATAAAGTCGCGCAGTTGCTCTCCATCAGCGTAATCCTCCCGGTGCGATCTGAAAAGCTTGACTCCTGCATGCATCTTGATTTGGGTGAAAGAATGGAAAATAACCGAAGCCATACGCAACTTATGGTATTCATTCGGTCCGTACACATTAAAGAATTTCAGCCCAGCCCAAAACGGAGGTGTATCTTTTTGCTTAAGTGCCCATTTATCAAATTCATTTTTTGATATACCATATGGGTTGAGTGGTGACAACTTATCCACCAATTCATGATTATCACTATATCCATACTCTCCAGCGCCATAAGTCGCTGCTGATGAAGCATATATAAGTGGAACTTGATATTGCACACACAGCTTCCATACCATAATGGAGTAATTTAGGTTTAAATGATCAAAAATAGCCTTACTAAACTCCGTAGTATCAGTACGTGCGCCTAGATGAATAACAAATTCAATATGAGTGGCATGCTGTTTGAACCATGAACCAAAACTTTCTCTTTCTACCAGTTCCAGGTATTGCTTTCCATGAAAATTTGCTCTCTTTACATCAACATCAAAATCATCAACCAGAACCAACTTAGTGAACCCTTTTCTATTAAAATAGCCTGCTGTTACACTGCCTATAAAACCTGCTGCTCCTGTTATTATAATCATGATGGTGAGAAATTTTGTTCAAAAGTAAGTAATTTGAGGCAATCTTTGTTTGTAGTAAAACCAGTCTGATATGACATCGCAGAATTTGTACAATCGCCTTCTTTGTTGGATTCGGAAGAAATTCTACATTACTGCAAATTGTATTCAGTTCACTTTAATTACCTTTGGGCGTGAAACAATTGACAGACGGATTTTGCGTTAAACTACTTATGCAACAGTAATTTGCATCAAGTTAAGAACATCAAGCTATAAGAGTCATCTGTTGTGATTCACTATAACTCACTTTATATTATACTTTTATGCAACTAAATCCAAGTATTCTGCTTTTTATGTTTTTGGGTATTTTTTATTTAGATATTGCCGGTTATGCCCAAGTAGAATTGGAAGCGATGCCACTATTACACAATCAGGTGTCTAACAGAAATAATCATGTTGAAGTGGAAGTTGATTATGATATGCTTACGAGAGTCAGGCACAGTGAATCACTTCCCTTACAAGCCGGTTATACCATACAAACAAATATTAATCCCTCAAATGCCGGCATTTGGATTCAAACCCCGGATGCAGATTGGAAGATTTGGCAACTGGTTATTTCAGCCAATCATTATACAGGCATGGTGCTATATTTGAATGCATTTAATATCGGGGAAGAAGCAAAACTCTTTGTATATGACCAAAACAAAGAAAACTTTTTTGGAGCCTACAACAATTATAGCAAAGGAAATGCCAGTGAGTTTGCCATTCAACCTATTTATTCGCAAAAAATTATTATTGAATTGGAACTTCCCTCGTCTGAGATGGCGTATGAGTTTAATATTTCTGAAATAGGCTTTGTATATCCGGGTGGTCCCATCGGAAGGGGGTTCGGGGACTCAGGTGATTGCAACGTAAATATAAACTGTCCGGAAGGTCAAAATTGGCAGCAACAAAAAAATGGAGTGACCCGTATATTGGTAAAGCAAGGATCTTCGCTTTATTATTGCTCAGGCTCGCTTGTTAATAATACACGTAATGATGGAACACCTTATCTTTTAACAGCTAATCATTGTGGACCTAATTCCTCTTCAGCCGATTACAACCAGTGGTTATTTGATTTTCAATACGAATCACCTGATTGTGAAAACCCACTTATTGAGCCTTTTCGATTATCAATTGCCGGCTCCAGTCTTATTGCCAGATCTCCCTCAAGCGGTATTGATTCGGGCTCAGATTTTAAGCTGCTACTGCTTAACCAGGAAGTGCCAGAACATTATAAACCGTTTTTTAACGGATGGAGCAGATCGAACAGTGTAACAACAACTGGCACAGGTATTCACCATCCACAAGGCGACATAAAAAAAATCTCAACCTATCTGAGCCAGCCAACTTCAACTGGTTATAGCCAAACCATCCCAAACCCTGACCGGCCATATTGGCGTGTGGTGTGGTCGGAAACAGAAACAAACCATGGTGTTACTGAGGGTGGTTCATCAGGCTCCCCTCTCTTTGATTCAAACAGAAGGATCGTTGGCACATTGTCAGGTGGAGGTGCTTCATGCCTCAATCTAAATGCACCTGACTATTATGGTAAGTTCAGTTATAGTTGGAACGAAAATGGATCATTGGCCACTCAACAACTACAACCATGGCTTGATCCAGATAATACCGGAGCTGAATTCGTTAATGGAATCGGAGTAGATCCAAACCTAATATTCGCTTACTTTCAGGCAGATGCAACCGAAATTACCTTGAACCAATCCATTAAATTTGAACAACAATCCACAGGTATCATCAACCAGTATGAATGGTACTTTGAAGGTGGAAACCCAAGTCATTCAACAGCAGAAGTGCCTCCGGAAATTACTTACGATCATTTCGGTTCTTTTGATGTGAGCCTGATTGTCAAAAATGAAAACAGTGCTGACACATTGGTTCAGAAAGATTACATCAAGGTAAAGCCTTTTCTCTATCCCAACCCTGCGAAAGACCAGTTTATACTTAATTTTGGTAAGGAAATTCCTGAAGAAATTGAAGTTCAGCTTTATGATGTTTGCGGACGTAAAGTACCCACAAATCTAACCCGGACAGGAAGTCAGGTTACAATCAATTTATACGATACCAGCACTGGGTTTTATTTGATTGGAATTAATAATAACGATAGCTATCAGACATTGAAACTAATTATTATCAAATAGGCTGAATTTATTCCTGCCGGGAAGAGACATAGGTACGCCATTTGTCAATTACAAATTGCATGTCCTGTGGAAGCTCAGATTCATAATATATCTCTTTGCCAGTTTTGGGGTGCTTAAATCCAAGTGATACAGCATGTAAGGCGTGTCGCGGCAGTGCTTTAAAACAATTCTCAACAAACTGTTTATACTTACTGAATGTAGTTCCTTTTAATATGACATTTCCCCCATACCAGGGATCGTTGAAAACAGGATGTCCATGATACTGAAAATGTGCTCTGATCTGATGGGTACGACCAGTTTCCAGCATGCATTCAACCAAACTAATATACCCAAATCGTTCAAGTACCCTGTAATGGGTTGTGGCCTCCTTGCCATGATCACCTTGAGCATAAACGGTCATAACTTTCCTGTCCTTTTGACTACGTCCAATATGCCCACTTATCGTTCCAGAATCCTGCTTGGGATCACCCCATACAAGCGCTTGATACCTTCGCACTATAGTGTGTTCGAAAAATTGAAGCGCCAACCTCTGCTGCGAAAGTTCATCCTTGGCTATGAGCAATAGTCCAGTGGTATCTTTATCGATGCGATGAACGAGGTAACCAAAGCCATTCTCTATCTTCTGATTGGTATGTTGAAAATGGAAGGCCAACGCATTCAAAAGAGTTCCGGAATAATTACCATGTCCCGGATGTACGACCAAATTTGGCTGTTTATTAACTATAATCAGCTGTTCATCTTCATATACTATTTCAAGTGCAATCTGTTGTGGTATAATGTCAACATCGCGAGGCGGATAACTGAGCACCACTGCAACAACATCACCTGGCTTTACCTTATAATTCGATTTAACCACCAAATTATTTACATGAATATTGCCGGCTTTGGCAGCCTGTTGAATTTTATTCCGGGAAATGTTCTCAAGTCGATTCATCAAGAACTTATCGACTCTTAGTAAAGTCTGTCCTTTATCAGCAACAATGCGAAAGTGCTCATATAAATCACCGCTCTCATCCTGCTCATAATCGACCTGTTCGGGTAAGTGCTCATCCGAAGTACTAATCATTTCAAATCAATTGGATTTTATAACCTTAGTTATGAGCTGCAGCCCGTCAGTTCCTGTAACCCTAACCATATAAACACCCGGTGAAAGGTTTGATATATCCAGAATTCTAGAGTAGGTCTTGTTCATCACCGGCCTTCCTGTGATGTCAATTATTGTTAGGTCAATCGGTTTCCACAAACTATTCCCTTGAATCTCTATCGTTAACATTGATTGTGTCGGGTTAGGAAACACCATAAGCTGAGGGTATGTTTCAAAATATGGTTCATCAATGCCAATCAAATAAGGGGTTCCGATTACCGGGCGAATCATTAAAGACCCTTCGTAATCACTTGATCTCCAGTTACCATCAATATTATAGAATATATATTGACCACTATTATTGACCACGTCCCAACCAATATTTAAACTCCCCCCCTGCTCCTGTTGCCATCCAACATAGAATACCCCATTCAAAATAATAGGCTCTTCAAATTCATATAGATGAAATCCATATAATTCATCAGTCCAAACAGGACGCTGGCGTTCAAGTCGATAGAGTTCATCACCTGGTATTCCGTTGTTATCATCCCAGATTACAATATCAAAAAATCTGTCATTGGCATTGTTCAAGGTACGGTTAAAATACATCTGAACACCAGTCAACGTGTCAGGTGTTACCATTCTAAACTGGTAAGCTAACATACCTCGTGCTGGTTCCAGTCCATAACCTAGTTCTGGCGTGCCATCATCATAGGCAAAATAGTTGTAAAACCCCTGTCTGTATTTCAAGGAATCAACTAAAATTACTCCTCCTGTAGAATCGCTGATATAATGTGTTATGAAATATGAGGTGGTGTCTCTATCATAATCCAATGAAAACAATGAGATTACAGGTGGGCAGGCATGGGCTGCACCGCAACCGGAAATACAGTTTTGAAATCCAAAAACTCCATAAGGTGGCAATGGACAACTACCACCGTCATAAATATGGAATTGTTGCCCATTTTGCTGCTCAACCTGATAGAGGTATTTGGTATTTCTTTCAATCCCATCCAAATTCGTAATTAAGACTTCAAAATCCATTCTGATGGCATTCGTGGGGTCAGCACGATATTGGCGATAGGGCATTGATTCATAACGTCTTAAAAAAGATGGCGCCCTTTCTGAAAAACTTAAAGCCCTGTAGGTTGTGTCATTTCGGTTGCGGTCGTAATTCAGGTATATATAATCGATATTCCATTGATCAACATTGCTTCGCTTCTGGGGATAAAGCTGATCTATAATCGTGGCATAATTGAAAAACCTGAACTGAAACTTATCACTGAAGTATATTGAATCAACTATGGGAATCAATACTTGCTGGAAATGCTTACCGGTTGAATCAACAAACTTTTCATAGGACATCCCGGCACTTGCCCACACATTCTTCCAACCAATCTCAGGTTTAAAAACTGTGTCGCATGGTAAGGTAATATAGTCACCCCAGGTTAAAGTAAGAAAATTAACCAGGTATAGCTCCGGATTGCATCCCAGGGGGGGATAAATGGTATCATTGGGTAAAAGGAAATCCTGACCACTGGCAATAAGGTATTCGTCAACCAAAACTGTGGTGCTGTCTACAAAATCAAAAACCATTTCTCCTGTAGGATATCCCAACTGCAGTACCAGCGAATCCCAGCTTTCAGGCATGTCACCTCTACCCTGTGGCTGATAGTAAAAGGACAAATAAATTGAATCAGCCGGGCCCAGTGCCCTCAATTCAGGATTGAATAAGGAGTCAAGCCGAATCGGCCTGGATGTGAGATAATCTGCAATAAATGCCCCTGGCACAGATGTGGCGTGAGTGTATACCCTACCTTTTTCATCAAGAGCATCAAATGTAGCAGCGCCTGTGTTGGGTGGAAAAATCGGAAAATCTTTATTTATGAATACAAATTTATCGAGCCAAAGTTCAGCGTTTGGATAGATACTTTCATAGTTGAAATCATCAAAAAAAGGCAATTCAAGCGGTACCGTCTCCGTTTTTTTCATCTGCCCGAGTTCTATTTCAATATTTTTGTTTTTCATTTCGTTGATCTGCAGGCCACTAAGCAACTCCTGTCCCCAAATTGAAACCGGCAGAATAAGCAATATTGCAATATAAATATGTAAACGAAAAGTCACCATAAATTATAATTCAGGATCATTTAAAAGAATAGAAAGGCTGTCAGCACTAATTGTATCATTCACGATCAATTCCATATAGTGATCAAAGTCAAACATTGTTTCAGAGCGGTACCAAATATTAATCTTTTCACCTATAGGTACCGCCTGGGTTCGAAACTCAGAAGGCTCGGTACGATAAACACGAACTCCGGAAGTATCTTCTCCATCGATATAAAATTCTTCTCCTAGATTAAGCGAGGCCATATGCAATAAATTAAGCGCTGTATGGGGCTTAGTTCCGATGATTGAAGGAATGGGAACCATGGCCGATGAGCCCCCGATTCCAATTACCAGGTCGATAAATGTTCCTTTAAAAACAGGTGTTTCAGGCTCAATTACTTCACCGTTGATCTCCTGTTCGACCACCGCATTGCGAGCAAAATGTTCCACAAAATAAAGTTCATTGATATGCAAACCATTTAGACCAAGTGTTACAATAGCCTGCCGCAGTGAAAGGTTACGCAAATTTGGCATTAAAACTTGCTCCGGCATCTGTGCAATGGTTGTCAGATAGACATTACGTCCTTGTTTTACCTTTGAACCCGCTGACGGATTTTGCATAATAATGGTGCCATTTTCAGCATCACGTTGATAAACGCTGTCAATAATGATAAATTGAAAATGCGCTCCATATCGCTCCATCACCTCACTTTGATGCATTCCTTCAAAGTCAGGAATAATGTACACTTCACCATGACGTGTATATGAATTCAGTGATTTTAATACGGCCCAAATCAATACGAGCACTAATACCATCGCCAAAAGTAGGTGAAGGTAAAATTTCTTTTGTGTGAGAAAATAGAAGAATCCCATTTTTCTTAATTTAGCCCGTTAATCTGGTCAAGGCATAAACTAAAGAAGAACCTGATTTATTGCCTGAACGGCGCAAAGATAATACAAATTCGAATGTTAATAATGGCTAAAACAAAGACACATTCAGGCTTCGACAAATTAACCAAACCTTTAACAGTCAATCATTCCAGATCAATATAACTACGCATGAAAAATATCGCTGTTGTATGTGGCGGGGATTCAGGAGAATTTGAAATATCAATTCAAAGCGGGCGTGTCGTTGCTCAAAACCTAAATCCTGAAAAGTATAAAACGTACTTGATCGTAATAAAAGGCAAAGAGTGGTATTATGAATCTACACCAACAAAAAGACATCTCATTGATAAGAACGATTTCAGCTTGTTAATTGATGAACAGAAGATACATTTTGACGCAGTTTTCAATGCCATTCATGGGGTGCCAGGAGAGGATGGTCGACTGACAGGCTATCTTGACCTGCTGGGCATTCCATACACTTCTTGCAATCATGACACAGCTGCACTAACTTTCAATAAAGAATTCTGTAAAAATGTTGTTTCTTCATACGGTGTTCAGATCCCGAAATCAGTTTTACTTAGAAAAGATATTCAATATGATACAGCAGAAATTGTTGAGGCCATTGGCTTACCTGCCTTTGTCAAGCCAAACAGCAATGGATCCAGTGTAGGAATAACGAAGGTAAAATCAACTGAAGAGCTTAATCCGGCAATCGACAAAGCTTTCGACTTTGATCATGAAATATTGATAGAGACGTTTATACAAGGTGTTGAAATTGGATGTAGTGTGATGCAAACCCAAAAAGGACTTATCGTATTTCCACTCACCGAAATTGTAAGTAAAAAGGAGTTTTTTGATTATGAGGCAAAATATACAGCTGGCATGGCCGACGAAATTACGCCAGCGCGAATTAATTCGAAAGCTGAAACTGCTATAAGTCATCTTGCTTCTTATCTTTACAAAAAGCTTAATTGCAGCGGCTTTGTCAGGTTCGACTTTATCCTTCAGAAAGACGCAATTGTATTTCTGGAAGTGAATACAGTGCCGGGTATATCACCGGCAAGTATCCTACCCCAACAGGCGGAAGTTATGGGAATAAGCTTGTCAGAATTATTTGGTATGGCAATAGATAATATTATTGTAAGCTAATTAAACGGTTCCAGAAAATCAACCAACTTCCGAACAGCAATTGCCCGATGGCTCATTTTATTTTTCAATTCGGATGTCATTTCTGCAAAAGTCTGTTCATATCCATCAGGGCGGAATACAGGATCGTAACCAAAGCCATGAACCCCTTGGGGTTGAAGTGTGATTTCACCATGCACTATACCTTCGAAGAATTGAATGCTTCCATTGCTTATGTAAGCTATGACACTCCTGAAGCGGGCCTTTCGATCAATCTTTGCATGCATTAATTTAAGTAGTTTTTGGACATTTTCATTATAAGAACACCCCTCACCGGCGAAACGTGCAGAATATACTCCAGGGGCCCCATCCAATGCATCAACCTCCAAACCCGTATCATCAGCAAAGCAATCGATACCGTATCTATCAGAGATAAACCCGGCTTTTAGGCTGGCATTTCCTTCAAGTGTGGAAGATGTTTCAGCTATATCTCCATTAAATCCAATATCAGACAGGCTGAGAATTTTATATGTATTCGATAACATATTCCTTATTTCACCTAACTTATGAAGATTATTGGTGGCAAAAACTATTTCCTTCATATTTCAAATATACTTTGATTAACATAAATAATATAGCTTCATTGATTCAAATACGCATGGCTGAAACC
>CALAZZ010000100.1 GCA_937926515.1 uncultured Bacteroidales bacterium
AGCCAAGCATGCTTGAGCTGGGGCTTATGGTTTAGGTGTTAGGCCTGTAGGGCCGCATCCAAAAAGTTTGACTCTCCCCAATGGGATCAACGAATATGCTGTACAACTGATTACAAACAAACATAGTATATGCGACCAAAACCTTTTGAACCAAAAAATTCGGTTTACTGCGGGTACGAATTACAAATTCGCGGCAGGGCATCGCAGGGCAGGCAAATGCCGGCTTGGGGGTATCCAGGCAATGCGTTGCCTGAACACTTCCTTTTCTCCTACTATTTTACTTGCCTTGCCTTTATATCTCATGCGTTATTCCTTTTTGAAATGCACCGAGTAAGGCAAATGCATACTCAATATCTTTATCCAATTTTCTTGCCCATTCTTTGGAAATAGCTGATTTGGAGGCATCTTTCAAATTGGTTTCCAACACCTTCAGTACCCTTGCTGATATGGCTTCGGATTTTTGCAGATACAATCTGGAATTTCTGCCCAGTACTTCTGCTGCAATCAGCAATTGGTCAAAGGGTTCATTATCTAAGGTGTCATAGTGTTGTTCTACAATTTCATCCCACCTCAAATTGAAGTAGTGTTGAATTATTTTTAAAATATCCGAAAGATCATCTTCCCGTTCTTCAGGACGATCGCTCCAAGCTATCAATTTTAATATCACCATCCCGGGTAATGGCGGTATGTTGGCAATTTTCTCTTCAATCTGCACTGGGGCGGCTTCCTCCATTACTTCACGAAAACCCAATACATGCAAATCGGTGTATCGTTCGTTGAAATTAACTGTATAGTTCTCTTCTATTTCGCCAAAGGGCAGTAAATCAATGGCAACCTTAAACGTATCGGAGTAAAAAGTCCAAGGAGCGGCTACTTTGCTGAATCCTTTTGCTTCTAATGCGGTACTGATTTGCTCATACTCATTAATGCTTGAAATCATTACAGCAAAATCAATGTCCTTGGTACCTCTGCTTGGCTTTATACCTTCCTTCAGCAATTGCAGGGCAATGGCACTTACACCTATCAGATAATAGGGAATCTGTAATTCCTTCATCACTTCATCTATACAATCAAACGTTTCTTTGAAGTAGGGTATGGCTAACTCTTTATAGGTTTGGTTGGATGTGCTCATTATAAATTTTTTCGGCTGTTTCTTTATTGCGCTTGCCGCCTTCCAGCATCAAATCGACATACACCAATAATGGTGGTGCTGTGTTCAACTCGTTGGGTTTCCAAAACATCTCCAACACCTCTATTTCGCCATTTTTGTCTGGCATAAGCCGGTAGTTCTTCATAAGATCTATGCGGTTTTCCCGGGTATAAATCAAAAACTTTTCAGGCCTTAAATGATTCGTAAGTATATCGGCAGCCGGTTCGCCTCCCCATACAGTTTTGGCGGGATCGAAATTGATTTCCTGCCAGTTGCCCTTGAGTGCATATCTTTCCTTTACCAACTTAGGCCGTAAACCTGTTTCATATTCTGCTATCCATCTTTCCAACAGTGCCTTTCTGTTTTCCCATACATAGGTTTTGTTGTTTAGTGGAATCAGATATCCGGTATCTTTTAAGCCGTCTATGACTTGTGGGATGTTGCCCAAACCAACATTGGCCTTTTCCGCCAATACTCTTTGGGTCAGGTGGATGGCTTCTTTGTGCTGCAGCAGATAAAACACCACTTTCAAACCCGTTTTGGTGAATGCCCTATTTCCTTTGGTTTTTCCAGCATCCAAAGGCTTTTGGGTGTCGATAAACAGAAACAGCCCATCCTTTTTAAGGTAGATATTTCCGTTGGCCTCCAGGTAGGGAATTTCTTTTTGGCGGAGCTCTTCTTTGATTTTTGGAAAAAGCCGGTTGGCTATTAGCAGAAAGTGCTCATTTCGGTGGAAATAATCTTCCATTTGTGGCAGTTGATGGATTCTTAGTTCACGTTTTACCTCCACGGTAAAGGTATGTCTATGGCCATTCACGTTTATTTCCAATACCCCATGCAACGGATCTTTATTGTTCCATTTGGCCTGAATTCCAGTGTATTGATTCAGGTTTTGAAGGGCGATATGTATGATTTCCTGTTCCATTTTTGGTTTTATTTGTTCACAAATATACGATGTTCACGTAACGTGAACAAAAAAAATAATGTGACAATGCTAATTTTTAATGGTCAATGCTTAATTTTTGATGGTTAATTGTGATGTTTGACTTGGTTGTTTTAATGATGCTTGTAATCAATTTTATTAGTTCAGTAGCGTCTGAATAAAGGCTTTCGAAATCACTTTCACTCAAAAAAACCGGTTTCTCTGAGCAATTCCAGCCAAAACAAGGCTTTGTTGCATTCTTTTCGGGCAATGGCCATTTTGTGAATGAAATCTGCTTAGCTTTCTGCCTGTTCTGCCTCTCTGTATAATGTTTCAACGGTGGATTTAACGGACTTGATTTCTGATCCCGGCCTACGGTACTGGATAGGTTTTGGAATTTATGGTTTTTGATGGAATGCGGGTTGAGTAGTTAATTTTTTAGCACACAGATCCCGGACGATTGGGACTTATTTAGCGGATTTGCGCGGATTTTTTTTGGTTTTACACCTTATAACATCTCGACAAACTAGATGCAAATGCTGGGTGCAGGGGATGTAGTCGTAGACTGCACCGCGCTGGGGGAAAACGGGATGTCGAAAGTCTGACTTCAATCAGCTCAAGCAGGTTTGAATTGATAGCCACGCGATGCAATCGCGCGGCAGCAGGGCTTATGGTTTAGGTGTTAGGCCTGTAGGGCCGCATCCAAAAAGTTAGATATTGAGCCGGATATAGCTTATAAATACATAAATATCAAATAGTTAAGTAATACAGTTAGTGACTATGCTAAACAAGGGTTTTCCAATTATCAGAAACTGTTTTCGGTCCTTACTATGTCCATGGTGATCTGTACCAAGCAACGGCTGATTTAAAACCACTTTCACAAGCATTTGCAAATCGACCGTACCTTCTATTTGCCTACTTAATTCATGACAAGCCGGTTGTCTGCTGCCCGGCCAGGTATCATTCCCTGAGGGTGGTTGCGAATGTTTTGTATTTTTCATACTTTTACTCCGTTAAACAACATAAAACTATTGATTAAGAGCATAGTACATAAGAGGTATATCTGCAATATTGCGGATATACACTCGTT
>CALAZZ010000101.1 GCA_937926515.1 uncultured Bacteroidales bacterium
TAAATAGCAAAAATAAATTCATCAATTTTTCGCAATTACAAATCAGCAGATTTTCGCAAAAGTAATTCATCAGTTTTTCTATTTTTATTAATTGTTTAGTTCTTTTTGTTGAAGTTTCTGCTGTTGGTTTGCCCTGGAGCGTAGCGGAAGGGCAAACCAACAGCAGCACTTATTCTTTAAAAGTGTTTTCATTTGATTCTGAGAAGATGGTTTTTCTGTTCTCCATACGATAACTGCTGCCGGATAACTTAACCACTTCGCAGTGATATAAGATCCGGTCCAATAATGCCGTTGCCAGAACTTCATCCTCGAGTGTTTCAGCCCACTGCTTTGGCGACTTATTTGTAGTTATAATGATTGAGCATTGCTCATGTAATTGATTGATCAGATTAAAAAATGCGACTGCCTCATGCTTCTTAATGGGGAGCAGCATAATATCATCAATAGCGATCAAATGGGCTTTAAGGATTCTGTTATAAGTAGCCAGTGCTGCTGATATCATTTCTTTTGTCCTCAATATGTTGATTATTTCTTCCATTGTAAGAAAATAAGCCTTGTACCCACTCTGCACAGCCTGATAAACCAATCCTGCCGCTATAAAGGTTTTGCCGGTGCCTGATGGCCCCATAAGCACTATGTTATAGTTCTGTTCGAGCCAAAGGAGTTCTCTTAATTGCTTAAGTTCTGGCTTGGTAATGCCTGCAGCAAAATTGAAGTCGTAATCATCCAGATCGTGGGCTTTGGGCAGGTGTGCCATTTTTAACCGCCGATCATAATCTGTCTTTTGGCGCTGGTCTACTTCTTGTTTAAGCAAGTCTGTGATAAATTCCAGATAACTTGGCTTATCTATTTGGGCCTGATGAAGGAACTGCTCGGCATGATTGCGCAGCATGGTTAACCTGAGCTTATCGGCATATTGTTTTATTTGTTGGATACGTATCATATTTAAAACAGTTTTTCGTAGGTGTTAATGTCACTTGTGTGTACACTTTGGTTAAACCTTTTTAGGTTTTCAGGATGTTCAACCGGTTGCAGTTGTGCCCTGCCCAGGGTATTTTCATGGTGCAATTGCATAGCAAAGCCCCTGGCCGCTTCACATAGGCCATAACCATTGTAAAGCTTATTTTCCAGGCAAAATGTTACGCTTTGACTGATTACTTGTTTGTCAAGGCCTGTTAGTCCCTTATTGATCACACGTAAATTGTCATTAAAATAGCGTGGTTTGTCTTGCTTAAGTTTCTCAAGATAAAGCTCCCACAGCGGATTATTGGGCAATAGCCCTATCACTTGTTCAAAGTGCCTGGTCATGCTTTTGGATTTATCCCTGCTGTGATTAATATTACGTATAAGTTCGCCTTTGCTAAGTGATACCTGGTGGCTTGCCAGCCAGATATCGCTGTTGGTATACAAATGAAGCATCGTCTCTGATTCTTCAACAAGCACAATGGTCTTTCTGTCTTTATAAGTTCCAACCGGAAGGGTGTAAAAATTGCTTTTGTAGTTTATCGTGTTGTCTTTGCGCACATGATATGGCTTTAACACCCGCTTTTGTTGGCTTATCTTGGTTTGATAGGGGGTCAGGTGATGTTTTTCATGTTCCCATTCTTTTGCAGGAAAAAGCTGTGTGGCAGCGTGTCTTTTCGCATTACCTGTGCGTTGAAGCCATTCCAGTGCAGCCTCATTAAGCGCTTCTATGCTTGTAAAGGACCGTCCCCTCAGGAAATTCTTTTTGATATAGCCTACTACATTTTCAACTTTGCCTTTTGTTTGTGGGTCTGCGTTGCGACAAAATACAACCTTGAATGGCTGTCGCTGACTGTAGGCCTTAAACTCATGGGTCAGGATATAATCTCCAAGGTTCTCACGGTAAATGAATACACTGTCCTGATCATACAAAATCTCTCGTGGTATGCCTTGAAAGTATTCAAATGACAGCTCATGGGCATAAATCGCTGATGAACTTGTAAAAGGTTCTTTTTGAAAGTAGACAAACTTATAGCGTGAACGAGAGAGAACCATGACAAAGAAATACACTTTCATTCTGACCCCATAGGGATTTAGTAAATAGGATTCTCCAAAATCAACCTGTGCCTGTTGCCCGTAATCAACTGCTGGCTGTTGCTCAAAGATGCGCCCTTCACTTTTGACATTGGCTTTGTTGATATCGTATTGATGACGTATCCGCTGCACAAAGTTGTACACTGTTTTGCTATGAACATCAGGCAGATTACTGTAATTTTCCTTTAGTCTATCTTCTATTTGAGCTGCTGATAGATAGGGCTGTCGCTCAAGCTCTCGCTTAACAAAACTTAAGTATACATCAAGCTTTAAGGGGAGTTTTCTGCCTTGTTCTATCAATCTTAGAAACTCTGCTTCACCTAGCTGAAGATACTTCCTGACCGTATTGCGGTCAATCCCTAGCTCTCTGGATATTTGACTGTTATTGAGCTGTTTCTCCCTGAGTTCTTTTACTTTGTACCACATATAAAACTTCTTTTTTCGTTTGTACATCTTCCCTTGAGTTTTGTTGGTTTATTCCACAAATCTCCTGGCTTTTTCTCGATAACTGATGACTTACTTTTGCCAAAAACTGATGACTTACTTTTGCGAAAAAGTGATGAAACAAAGTTGCTGATTACA
>CALAZZ010000102.1 GCA_937926515.1 uncultured Bacteroidales bacterium
GTTTTTAGTTCAAAGATTATACGGTAGAATTTAGGCTAGTTTACTTCTTATACATTGATTGGTATAAGTGGCACAATTACTCCGGTTTAGCTGGCACACTTTGCTCCGGTTTGAGTGGCACATCTTGCTCCGGTTTGAGTGGCACATCTTGCTCCGGTTTGAGTGGCACAATTACTCCGGAATCAGTGGCACACATTGAACCGGTTTATCCAGTCCTTTGAATAAGTAATCTAAGGGTGTATATTTATAGCGGATTCCGCGATAATTTTTATTTAATCGTGGAATCCCATGAAAAAACTAAAGAGATTTAATAACAAAAAGCAAAAAAGAAAAAAGCAAAAGAACGTTTTATGTAGGATTCTGATGCGCAAACATATAATGGATATAATAAAGGGAGTATTAATTCTTCTAATCGTGGAAATTATACTTTTTTTTACATTGATTGGTTAAAAACCTTTACTTCCCTCTTTTTATCAGAGAAGTTACCCTCGAATTTCGAGCTATTTCAAAGTTCATTTATACTCAATAGCCTCGCGCAATGGATCCTTAAGGTGAGTCAGGTTCAATGTAGGTATCACAACTGTCCCCATGCCTGAAAGAGAGGTAAGCGCATAAAGGTATGCGCGAACATGTGGAAACAGGATCGCTGGTGCGTTGAGGCAAAAGAAATCATCTACGTCTTTCGATTTATCATTACTAATAAGAAATAATCCAATGGCACGTACTTCTGCATAAACCCGCTCACTCGCAGTTGTCAATATTACATCCAAATTGAGCTGAAATTTATTATTTTCTTTGTAATATATGCCAGTAGGCTTAATATCAATGCTAATATTGTCCTTTTTTTTAACAGGTTTACGCTTGATGACCGATTTTTCGATCAAAAAGTCAATGAATTGAAATGATGATTGTTTTGTTTCCATTCTTGCAATTATTATGCTGCCAAGGCATACTTAATATCTCCACATTGGAGAGCATCTCCTGCAGTGGCTAAATTTTTTTCAAAATTGTTATCAGTTTCTGAGATTAGTTGTGTCCACTCATAATGGGAAACCCTAAAACCATCAACCTCTTCAAGAGTTTTAAGCAAAGCCAGTCGATCTTTTGTGATGAAGGATAAAGTTTCACCTGGAAAGCAATAATAGAAACGATCGGTTACTTCAAACTGTATGTCAATAAACCTTTCTTCTTCAGTTACAACGTTATTGTCAATTACTATGAAATGATTTGATCGGTCATTGTTAACAAAGTAAGCAAACGCCGCAGTTTTAAACTCCTGCCGTAAAATATCTAATTGATCCATCATAAACTCTGTACTCATCTATAAAACTCCTCCAGTGTTGTTATCAAATCTTTTGCTAATCTTGAAGCTCCTCTTGCTGTATCTTCATCAGCCATGTTCGCCGAATAATCAGCGTCCTCACGCATCTGTTTTAACGTGATGATGTCGTTGTTTATTTTAAGCAAAGCCTTTCTGTCCCGGGTTCTTTTTGCTCTGTGTTTGATGGCTGACCAAATTACCTGATGGCTACCCTTGGATTTTGTATTACTGATCGCAAAGGTTTTTTTCAATTCATCAAAGCCGTTATAATCATACCTTAACAGAAGGTATGTCGCAGTTTGCAAAACACCATAATAAGAACAATGTAAACTTGAATCGTAAAAATTACCAGCGATAAGCATTTCAGAAGCCTTAATCAACCTCTGTGATTTAATCTGATAATTTTCAACGTGTTCCATCTTGTCCTGCTGATTTCAATCTGATAAAAACCCACCTCACGTTTAATTTGGGTTACAAATTTACATAAATTAATTGTCTTTGTTTTAAAATGATTATTTCTCATCTACATTTATATACCCCACTCCGAAAAGTCTATGCATACGTCACACGAAAAAAGGCACTCTGCTAATTTCAATTTACCTGCTCGCCAATTCTGAGTGGGGCAAACCACAAATCGGTGTTTGAGTTGTATGGTTAAAGGAAGGAAAAGAGAATTATTGAAGAAAAGCTGGCAAGAAAGTTGCACTTTTTTAGAAAAGTATTAACTTTGTCACACATTGTGCCCTTGGCAGCGCTTTCCCAATTCTTAACATCATAGCGGGAATGCCCAACCAAGGGTTTTTTTATTCTTATATCTACTCATTATGACAAAATGAACAGCTGTGTTGGTTGATGGCGGCTTTTTCCAAAAAAGATACCGTTCCATTCATAGGATTCGAAATCCTGAGCCGCTTCGGGTTGCCAATGACCTTTGGGAAATGTGCCTTAGTCATTTGACGCAGGCCAAAGGTGAAACAACTAACCTTTACCGCATTTTTTATTATGATTGTTCGCCCTATGGTAAAAAGCAGCATAATCCAATAATCGGCAGGTCCATTGATTTTTCGAAAACAGATCAGTACAAATTCCAGGTTGCTTTTTTGGACGAGCTGAAAAAGAAACGAAAAGTAGCCTTGCGTTTAGGAATTTTAGAGGGCCGAAAGCGTTGGATCATAAAGCCTTCTGTTACAAAAAAATTACTTAGTAAACAAATTGAAATAGAAGACCTTGTTGAGTATGATGTTCTCTTTGATTTCATAAAAAAAAGTGTCGATATTAAGATTGGGCTTGATATCGCGTCAATGGCTCTGAATAGGCAAGTTGAACAAATAATTCTGGTTTCAGGCGATACTGATTTTGTTCCTGCCTCAAAACTTGCTAGATGTGAGGGCATTGATTTCATCCTTGACCCAATGTGGAATCCGATAAAACCACATCTTTTTGAACATATCGACGGCCTGGTATCAAAAATCCGTAAACCGATTTAGTAATAAACATTCTACCCTTAGCATGATCTGCGACAATGTCGCTCAAAAGAAGCACTTCGCTGATTTCAAATTACCTACACTTTATATGTTGAATTGCAATTAGCACCTGTTTTGAAAGATTTACAATCGGTACTCGCTTCCTGGTGGAATTGTATTAACAGGTTTTTTGAATTTTTCCTTCTAATCCAGTAATTTTACAAACCGAAAGTCTGCTCATCGGTTTCACCCTTAATTCAATTGATATGCAAAAATCAATCCCCCTGCAAAAACTGGGTTGGTTCGCATCATTTGCCATATTCATTGCGGCTGCAATCCTGATGTATGTGCTAACCACCTACCTCATCCCCTACCTGAGCGAAAGCACAGGCCAAGAAACCATAGTGTTCTGGTTTATTGTGGGTGGACTGGGCATTTTCACACCCTTGATCATCCTGGGATTGCTGATGTTGAAGAAAGAGGGATATCAGCTCAGCAAGCAAAGCTGGACCGAACGTCTCCGATTCCATAAACCCAGCAAAAGTGACCTGATTTGGGCAATAGGTGGCCTGGTGGCTGCTGGAGCTGCAAGTGCCCTGCTCATGGCCGTGATGGAGCGTCTGTTGGGCCAATTCGATCATTCGCCGGCATTTATGACCTTCGAGCCATTGACCAAAGGGCGTTATTGGTTGCTGCTGCTATGGCTTCCCTACTGGCTCTTGAATATTATGGGCGAAGAATTTCTTTGGCGAGGGGTGATGCTGCCGCGGCAGGAAGTTGCCTTCGGGCGATATGCCTGGATCATACACGGCTTTGGATGGGCTTTGTTTCATATTGCCTTCGGGTGGGAACTGCTTATCACACTCCTTCCTTTGATTTTCATACAGACCTACATCGTACAACGCCGGAAAAATTCATGGATAGGTGTGATCATGCATGGTGGTCTCAATGGACCCGCTTTCCTGGCTATTGCGTTTGGCTTGATTTAAGAATTAATTTTATGTTTGTGTTCCTGTTCATTTAATCAATCATTTAAATTCATGACACAATGGAAACACAACATCATACCATCACGATCAAAAGTACCGTTAAAGCACCCATCAGCAGGGTGTGGGCTTTCTGGACTGAACCGGAGCATATCATGCAATGGAACCATGCTTCCGACGACTGGCATACAACAAATGCCGCAAACGACCTGCAAGTGGGTGGAAAGTTCCTGTCGCGCATGGAAGCAAAGGACGGCAGCCATGGTTTTGATTTCGAAGGGGAATATACCGCCCTGGACCTGCACCGCCATATAGCTTATACCCTCAGCGATGGCCGTAAAGTGGAAGTGCATTTCGGACCCTCAGGAAAGGAAACGCACATCAAACAATTTTTTGAGCCCGAATCGACAAATCCTGCCGAAATGCAAGCTGCCGGATGGCAGGCCATCATGGACAATTTCAAAAAACATGCTGAAACACAAACTGCGGGGAAGCTGCTCTTTTTCGATATACACATCAAAGCTTCAACCGATAAGGTTTACCGGCGCATGATCAATGAGAAACACTATGCCGACTGGACTTCCTTGTTTGCACCAGGTTCTCATTTCAAAGGCTCGTGGACAAAAGCCTCGAAAATCCAATTTCTGGCACCCGACGAAAAAGGCAATATGGGTGGCATGGTTTCACGCATCAGGGAAAACATTCCGGGCAGATTTGTGTCAATTGAGCACCTTGGCCTGGTCGAAAATGATATCGAAATTACCACAGGGCAAGCCGTGGAAGGCTGGGCAGGCGCTCTTGAAAATTATACATTCATCGCCGACAATGGAAAAACACTGCTATTGGTTGACCTGGACTCGAATCAGGAATATGAAATATATTTTAACGATATTTGGCCAAAAGCCTTGCAGCGGCTCAAAGAAATTTGCGAGGCAGCATAATAGAAGCAGTTCGTTTGATATAGCGGAATCTATAGGTTGTATCTATTCACATTCAAGAAATACGAAAATCGATCTATCCCCAACAGTTAATCCCAAATTATGCAACAGGAGGCGCCATAAGCGCTGAAGTGCTTGCATTTACTTGGTTTAATAATAGAGTCCCAATGACTGCTAACATGACAAGGGGATCAACATCTCATGACTCAATAAAACGCATCAACCTGGTAAATACCTGTAGGATCGAAGCTGAAATCAAATTTCCAATACTTGTGCCCTATCCAAAAAAAATCGCTTAATTTGTCCTTTCATTCATTCACCCAATCATAATCATTATGCAATCACAAGTGGTATACCCTGTCCAGTATATCTTCATCGCGTTGTTTCTACTTCAGATAAATTTCTCAACTGCTGCAATCCGAACTACGAATCAGAATAACAACGAACAGGATTACCAGGATCATAATCAGTTAAGTCAAAGACTGGCTAATTTATCAAAAAATCATCCCAGCCTTGCAAATCTTCAATCCCTTACCAAAACTGACGGTAGTAAGGACATATGGTTGTTAACCATCGGAAAGGGTGATATCGCAAACAAACCGGCCTTGGCAGTTGTAGGTGGTGTGGAGGGGGATCACCTGCTTGGAAGTGAACTTGCAGTTCAGTTTGCCGAAAAACTGCTGAATGATCCTGCCTTTGAATCGGAAAGGGATCTATTGAATGAAATCAGTTTTTACATTTTCCCGGATATGTCACCCGATGCGCGTGAACAGTATTTTATGCCGATACGATATGAGCGTCGTGGCAATGCCAGGCCTACCAACCTCGACCGCGATGGAAAAGTTGGCGAAGACCCTTACGATGATCTAAATGGCGATGGTTTGATCACCATGATGCGGATCAAAGACCCAACAGGGAAATGGATGAGACATCCTGATGATGAACGCATTATGGTCAGGGCAAGACCCGAAAAAGGAGAAAAGGGCAACTATTTACTGTTTACGGAAGGGCTTGATCAGGACAAGGATGGACAATTCAACGAAGATGGTGAAGAAGGGGTTTTCTTCAATCGAAATTTCACCTTCAATTACCCCGTTTTTACAACAGGTACCGGAGCGCATGCCGTTTCGGAAAAAGAATCACGGGCCATTGCAGACTTTCTTTTTCAGGCAAAAAATGTTTTTGCTGTGATCACTTTCGGGCCTGCTAACAACCTTACAAAACCCTTGACATACAACGATAAAGATGCAAACACCAAAATATTTACAGGATGGAAGGAGCATGACATAAAGATCAATCAACAGCTAAGCAATCTATATAAAACTCATGTAGGAAAACAAGCTCCCAAAGCAGAACCGGGTCAGGCAGGCGACTTTTTTCAGTGGGCCTATTTCCACTATGGCCGTTTTAGCTTTTCCACTCAGGGATGGAGCCTGCCCGAAACCGAAAATGATGAAAGTGACACACCAGCCAGCCAGGAACTGAACTTGATCAGATGGGCAGAAGATCATGATGTATCTGATATTTTTGTACCCTGGCAAAGCATCGATCATCCTGACTTTCCCGGAAAAGAAGTTGAAGTAGGTGGTATAGCACCCTTTGTCATGAAAAACCCACCCTACACCATGGTTGACTCCATCGCATTGAAACATGCAAGCTTCATCCTTGAAATGGCTGCGCTCAGGCCAAAGATAGACCTGGTGAATATTGAAACTGAAAAACTAGGCACTAATTTGCACCGCATCACAGCCGAAGTGATGAACACCGGTAGTTTTCCAACAGCTTCTCAATCTGGTGAAGTTATACGTTGGGTGCAAAAAACTGTTCTACGCATAAACCTCAATGAAAGCCAGAATCTTGTAAGTGGCAAACCGGTTGAGGTGCTTGGCGCTATCCGGGGACATAGTGCGCTCAAACGGAGCTGGCTGATCCGTGGTAAGGGCAGCCTTAATATTCGCGTTGGTTCTGAGGCATCCGGCTTCCGCGAAGTACAAATCTCATTGTGATCGATTGTTGTTGGTAATTGTTATCCTCACCAAAATAATTATTTATGAAAATAATACTGCTTATTATAACCTGGATCATTTTCACATTTACAACCAATGCTCAGTCTGCTGATGGGTTTGCAGTTGATAACTTCTTCAAAGCATTAGGTACTCCCGTAAATCCAAAAGTGCAGGTAAGTTGGAACAGGTATTATACCAATGAGGGCTTGCATGAAATCTATCAGGATATGATCAGGGAATATCCCGATCTGGTCCGACTCGAATCCATCGGTAAAAGCTTTGAAGGTCGTGACCTGTGGCTGCTCACTGTCACCAATCATACAAGTACCCCTCATCAGCAGAAGCCTGCCTTCTGGATTGATGGGAGCATCCATGCCAATGAGATACAAGCCACTGAAGTGTCACTATATACGGCATGGTACCTGGTGGAAAATTATCAAAAGAATAGGTTTATTACTGATCTTCTGGATGAAAAGGTTTTTTACATTTTGCCCGTCATGAACCCTGACGGACGCCACAACTTCATGCGCAAGCCTAACACCGCTCATTCATCAAGAGGGGGGATGATCACTGTTGATGATGATGGCGATGGCGAATATGGCGAGGATGGCTTTGATGACCTGAATGGCGATGGGCATATCACCATGATGCGGCGACGGGCTCCACACGGCCAATGGCGAGAAGATCAGGATGACCCACGTAGAATGACACGAGTGAAACAAGGAGAATTTGGTGAATGGGAATTACTTGGCTACGAAGGAATTGACCGTGATGGGGACGGAATGGTTAACGAGGACCGTAAAGACGGATACTATGACCCCAATCGCGACTGGGGGTGGAACTGGCAACCCGACTACGTTCAGCGTGGTGCATACCACTACCCTTTTTCACTGCCCGAAACCAGGGCTGTACGTGATTTCATTATGGATCATCCCAATATAGCAGGAGCACAAACATACCATAATACGGGTGGTATGATCCTTCGCGGTCCGGGCACTGCCAAAGACGAACAATATTATCTGCGAGAAGATATCAATGTTTATGATGCATTGGGTGATTTGGGCGAAAAGCTTATTCCGGGATATAACTATCTGACTTTGCATAAAGACCTATACACTGTGTATGGTGGGCAAATTGACTGGCTGCACCTGATGAGAGGTATTTTTACCTTCACCAACGAGCTGTTTACAAGCTATATGTATTTCAACGAAACGCCACAAAGAGGTTGGTTTGGTTCCAGGTCGGCAGATGTTTACTTATTCGATAAACATTTACTTTTTAGCGATGCATTTGTGCCTTGGGAAGATTTTGACCACCCTCAATATGGAAGCATCCAAATAGGTGGTTTCAAAAAGAATTTCGGTAGGATCAACCCTGGATTCATGCTCGAGCAGGATGCACATCGCAATATGGCGTTTACCTTATATCATGCCCATCACACACCAAAACTTGAAATTGTGGAATTCACTGCGAAAGACCTGGGAAGCGGATTGCAAGAGGTGATCGCTGTGGTGGCAAACACCCGTTTGATACCAACCCATGCCGGTGTTGATCTGAAATTTCAAATCGAAAGACCTAACTATATTAGCCTCCAGGGAGCCCGGGTTCTCGCCGGCATGACCGTAATAAACCGTGATCTTAACCTGGTTCAAGAGCAAATAAATAATCCATCTGTCATTCAGATCGACAATATTCCGGGTATGAGTAGCGTCACAATTAAATGGATTGTAGAAGGTGGCAACAATATCTCAGTGAAAGTAGACAGTCCCAAAGGTGGCATCATAACTGAATCATTATAAATGTGGTCACGATAAACGAATTTCGTTATGTCTGATTTTAAATTAGCCTTGTTGTTTTTTTTATCGCTTATAGCCCTGTCGGTTAACGCACAACAAGCTGATGGTCATGCCTTGGAGGAATTTTTTAAGGCTTCAGGCTCTCCGGTTAATCCTAAAGTTCAAATCAGCTGGAACCGATATCACACCAACGAAGGCCTGTTGGATATTTATCTTAAAATGGCTAAGACCTATCCCGAACTGGTCAGACTGGAATCCATTGGGAAAAGTCATGAAGGACGTGACCTGTGGCTGCTTACAATAACCAATCACTCCAACAAACCCCACCATGAGAAGCCTGGCTTTTGGATCGATGGCAATATCCATGCCAATGAGATCCAGGCTGCAGAGGTGTCGCTTTACACTGCCTGGTACCTGGTTGAAAATTATCATTCAAACGATTTCATAACCCAGCTTCTGGACGAAAAAGCGTTCTACATATTACCCGTGATGAATCCGGATGGCCGTGAAAACTACATGAATAAACCCAATACAGCCAACGCTCCACGAAGTGGAACTATGCCATTGGATGATGATGGAGATGGAGTGGTGGGCGAAGATGGTTTTGATGACCTGAACGGTGATGGCCATATCACCCAGATGCGAAGACAAAATCCCTTTGGACTGTATCGTGAAGACCCGGATGATGCGCGAAGGCTGATACGGGTAAAACAGGGGGAGTTTGGAGAATGGGAACTGCTTGGCTATGAAGGCTACGACCGCGACGTAGATGGACGAATAAATGAGGATCGTGATGTGGGTTATTACGATCATAACCGTGATTGGGGCTGGAACTGGCAACCTGATTATGTGCAGCGCGGTGCATATCACTATCCGTTTTCGCTACCTGAAACAAGGGCTGTGCGTGATTTTGTACTTGCACATCCAAATATTAGCGGAGCACTAACACATCACAATACGGGAGGTATGTTTCTGAGGGGTCCAGGAGTAGAACAGGATCAGGAATACTATCTGCGGGATGATCTAAGGGTGTATGACGCCCTGGGTCAAATGGGCGAAAAGCTGGTTCCGGGATATAATTATCTCGTTAGCTACAAAGACCTCTATACCGTTTATGGTGGACAACGTGACTGGTTTCATCTTATGCGGGGTGCCTATACCTTTACGGTAGAATTATTCAGCCGCTACCTCCTGTTTCATGAAAAACCTTTACGCAGATCAAGAGGTTTTTCGGATGACTATTACACTTTCGACAAACATCTTTTGTTCGAAGATGCTTTCGTGCCTTGGGAAGAATATTTCCATCCTCAATTTGGTAAAATCCAAATAGGAGGCTTCAAAAAAAACTACATCAGAGTGCACCCCGGTTTCATGTTGGAGCAGGATGCACACCGGATTATGGCTTTCAGCTTATATCATGCCTACCACACCCCTCAATTGGAAATTACTGAACTGAAATCCAAAGATTTGGGGGGCGGACAGTTCGAGGTCACTGCCGTTATCACAAACACCAGAATGATTCCTACACATTCAAGTATAAATCTTGAATATCACATTGACCCACCCAACTACGTTGAGATTATAGGACCAAAAGTTTTGGCAGGCATGATCGTTATTGATGAGGATTTGAATATAGTTGAAGAACAATTAACTAATCCCGAAAAGTTAGAAGTGGAAAATATTTCGGGAATGTCAATCGCAACTGTAAGATGGATCATTGATGGAAAAGAAAATATTGGTGTGTTACTCAACAGTGTAAAAGGCGGCAAATATAGCAAGGTTTTTGAGGACTAATGAAAATGCAGTTCGTGAACGATAAAAAAGCTTCCGATGACAACGATTAAAATTTATTTTAGAAATCATTCCTTGATGTTACTATGGCTATTGGCGCTATTATCCAGTGGCTGTAAAAAGAATAAGGATTCCGATGATCCTTACTTCATTAGCTTTCTTGCCAATGGCGAAAAAGTTGAGTTTAAAGGAGAATCTAATCTGTCTGCTGAATTTCAATTTACCACCAATATTTATACTGCCAATATCACAGCCATCACCGATCCGGCAGATATGTCGCTGCAGTTGTACTCCAGCAGGGAGATCAAACCCGGAACATATAGTGGGTACTCGTATAATTCAGGTATGTTAACAGGAGCCGTGATTGGTTATAGCCCTGATGGTATCATCATCTACCTGTCCGAAACCGAATTATCAGATGACCCAACCATCATCATAACCGAACTGGATGATGACATTATTAAAGGTAGTTTTGAAGGCACGATCAAATCAGCAGGCCAAATGGACATCGAAATTACACAAGGGGAATTTCAGGTGAAAATAACAGATCAGTGAGCAATCATAATTTCAGCCAATGAGTTGTGTAGATTTATCGGCCAGGTTAGATTGATTCAGGTGATTTATAAAGAGCATGAAGAAAATACCCCGTTTTACTGACTACTCAAAAAAAACCACTACATCATGTGTCATTTTCCGGTCTCACTCCTCGAGCAGCTTTAACAAAGTTTCACGATATGATTTTAGCTCAGATATAAAATCCGGATTGTCCTGATTTGGAATGGTTTGCGGATTCTCGATCAAATGCTGATAAACTTCAGGTTTCTTTTCGCGCAATTTGTTAGTCAGCGCTGTGATGGATTCTTGTAATTGTTGTTCTTCCATTTATCTAAGTTTTTGGTACACAAATATAAGAAATCTCAGCCAAATACTCAAGCAGGCATTAAACTCAATGCATAGCCATAATGGCATCATAAAAGAAGGGCATCCAATCAACCTTGATGATACTTTCTTCCAAAAACCTAACTTTGCAGGCATGAATAAACTGCTTTTGCTATTGTCTTTACTGTTTAATTTGTCGATAGCTTTTCCACAGATCAATACTGATTTTGAGGCTTATCCACTTACCAATGGCCATTTTATTGACAGCCATCCATCCTGGTCGCCTGATGGTGAAAGTCTGGTTTTTGCTTCAAACCGTTCAGACTATCAACAGATATTTTCAATTACATTAAAAGATACATGCATCAAGCAGTTAACATTCACTGATGCTATAAATAACAATCCCTCATGGCATCCCGATGGTGAGCATATCATCTTTGACTCAGACTTAAGTGGTAAACTTGAGATTTATGCACTTAATTTGTTTCAATCAAAAAACACCAAGCTATTCAATCGTAATGTTGAAGCCTGGGGTGGCAGGCTCAACAGCTTAAGCAACTTACTTGTTTTTTCAGGTAAAAGGCCATATGAGAAACAATGGAGTATCTATAGCTATGATTTTAAATACAACAACCTGAATAAGATCACCAGCCATGAGGGTGATTGCCTGTTTCCCCGCTGGTCACCTGACGCTGCCTATATCAGCTATTTTAAGCAAACCGGATACGAGACCTTTACACCTGCTATTATCCATTGGTACGGTAAGGAAACCTTTGCGTCAGCCGTCAAACAACCAAATATGTACGACATCAATTGGTCACCTGATGGATATAAAATTGTTTATGTGGTAAAAGAAACCGATCTTTACAAACTTTATATCAGTCGTCGTGACGGAACGGAAAAGGTACTTTTGGCCACAAGTACATTTAAAATATCACAACCTGAGTGGTCACCTGCAGGTGATAAGGTGGTGTTTTGTCTGAAAAATGATTTTCAACAACAAAACATCTGGCTCTTAAAATTGTACTGATCACTAAATCAATTAGTAATTAAAAATTAATCCATTAAAACCTTTTACAAATGAACGAAGAGTTAAATTTAAAAAAAATCTTACCAATTGCGATAATCATCGGAGTTGTATTGTTAATCATTGTGTTTTGGAGCCGGATGACTGTTTCTATCCCGGGTGGTCACGGTGGTGTGTTGTTTAAGCTTTTTGCCGGCGGTATCGATACAGAACGGACCTATGGAGAAGGGTTCCATTTTTTAGCACCCTGGAACAAAATGTATGTTTACGAAACCCGCCAGCAGGAAATCGCTGAGGAAATGAATGTGCTTTCTTCAAATGGGCTTGAGATCAGTGTTGATTTCTCAACATGGTATCAACCGAGATTTAATGAGCTTGGTAAATTGCATGCAATTATCGGACAGGATTATCTCCGTCGTATCATTATCCCTGCCATGCGCTCCTCGGCAAGGTCGGTGGTTGGCCGATATACACCCGAACAAATTTATTCCACCAAACGCGATGCCATACAAATAGAAATCTATGAAGAAACCCAAAAACTACTCGAAGAAAGGCATGTTCAAGTCAACCAGGTGTTGATCCGCTCCATCACATTGCCTCCTACAATCAAAACAGCTATCGAAAGTAAATTGAAACAGGAACAGGAAGCTCTGGAATATGAATTTAAGTTAGAAAAGGCACAACAGGAAGCTGAACGTCAGCGGATTGATGCTGAAGGGAAAGCGCGTGCCAACAGAATACTTAGTGCCTCGATTACAGAACAAATATTAAGGGAAAAAGGCATTGAAGCCACAATTGAATTGTCAAAATCACCCAATTCGAAAGTGGTGATTATCGGCAATAAAGACGGACTGCCTATCATATTAGGTGATACAAAATAACCCTTTTTGCTTGTTTTGCTGTTTGCATTGTTTTGGCATAATCATTTATCTTTGACGCCACTTATGAAACAGCAGATTCGCATAAAGAACAAAAAGGCAGTCTACGCCTATTACCTACTTGAAACCTTTGAGGCTGGTATAGTCCTCACCGGCACCGAAATTAAATCAATCAGGGCGGGTAAGGCCAGCCTCTCAGAAGCATTTTGTGTTTTTATCGAACATGAGCTGTTTGTGCGTGACATGCATATCGCAGAGTATAGTTTTGGCTCTCATTATAATCATGAACCAAAGCGCGATCGAAAATTACTGCTTACTGCACGTGAGCTGAAAAAATTACGAACTAAGTTCAATGAGAAAGGCTTGGCCATCATCCCTATTACACTATTCATAAATGAAAAAGGTCTCGCTAAACTGGAGATTGCTCTGGCAAAAGGTAAACATCACTACGACAAGCGTGAAACCCTCAAATCTAAAGATCTTAAAAGAGAAATTGACCGTTTATCCAAATATTAATACTTATGAAACCAATATTGTCATTATTTATCATCTTTATAGTATTTCAGTTTGCTCATGCTCAAGAAACCATCAATTGGATGTCATTTGAAGAAGCCGAGTACAAACAAGCACAGGAACAAAAAGCCGTTCTGGTTTTTATGCATACCGACTGGTGCGGCTGGTGCAAGCGCATGCAAAGAGAAACCTTCTCCAACCCAACCATTATCAGTTTTATCAATGAAAATTTTTACGCCATCGATCTGGATGCCGAAGGTGCTGATACCATCTTGTTTAAGGGTCAGACATTTGTCAATCAAAACCCTGGTCAAAAACGGCAATACCATGATCTGGCAAAGGTCTTGGCACAAGGACGCATGTCGTTCCCAACCGTAATCTATCTTGATAGTCAAATGAATGGGATAACTTCGGTACCCGGATTTTTTCCACCTGAAAAATTCGAACCTGTCATTAATTACTATGGTACCGGTGCGTACAGGCACTCCAACTGGGAAAGGTACAAGGAGGAGTTTAACGGAAGCCTCTAAAGTGATCAAAACCTAAGGAATGAGCACTAAAGGCCAATACCAAAACCTATCCTGATGGTGGGATTGGCATAAGGCGAATCAAATGTTTCATTCAGATTGAAAAGTACCAGAAAACTGGCATAGGACTTGGGTGAAAAGTATTGCCTGTAGCCGGCGCCGGCAAATACACTGTGAATAACAATACGGTCACGGTATTCTATTTCCCGCACAGCCCAATTGACAAATACCCGCTCATAACTTAGAAGTTCATATTCAGCATGCGCAAATAAACCTCTGTAAATGGCATAGTTGGTATAAGGGCCTCCGCCAAAATGGTGTGTATTGAACTTAAGCCAATCTTCGCGATAGCTGTAGAAATTATATGTGACACGAATACCTGACTCCCAGGCAGGAGTAATGCGGTAACCAAGCTGGGGTGATAGTTGAATATTACTTGCATAGGAAGAAAAACTGAGTCCAAAACCACCTCCCAGCACCCACTTACTTTGAAAATCTTCTTCACCGATATACACCCTGCGCTGAGCCTGGGCTAAAGTGATGGAGATAAGCATCACCATGAAAATAATTATAGCTTTGCCTTGTTTGCCCACAGTTATATCTTTATAAAACCAAACACGAAAATACTACAAATATATTGATGATAACATCCACCATCAATGATGTGGTTGAATGGAAGCTATATGTATTCCATGCATATTATATGATCAACAATTCACAATACAGTATCAACACAATAAAGTGCAATCAAATGCGTATTCAAATTGTTGATTAACTTTGCCGCCTTAAAAGTGAAAAAACACCTCCATATGGCTATAGGCCCGAAAATACAGATTGGTATAGTATTGTTGATCAGTGTAGTTCTGATTGCATTCAGCTCGTGTCGCAAACATGATGAGATCAGCACTGACAGCTCAGTTAAGCTGAGTTTCTCAGCTGATTCAGTCGTTTTCGATACGGTTTTCACCAGCCTGGGAACCATCACACTTCCATTGAAAGTGTATAATCGCAACAATGAACGTATCCAGATCGCATCCATATTGCTAAATAGTGGCAGCCAGTCTGTTTTTCGCGTAAATATTGACGGCACACCAGGCCTTGAAGTGAACAATGTTGAAATTGCCCCAAATGACAGTCTGTATATCTTTATCCGTGCCACCATCGACCCTCAGGACCAATCAAACCCATTTGTGGTTGAGGATGATCTTATTTTCAACACCAATGGCAATGAGCAAAAAGTAAAACTCGTGGCTTGGGGCCAGGATGCGGTTTATATATTGGCCGACAGACAGATACAAGGCTTTCCTCCTTTCAAAATAATCGCTGACAGTATGCAAACCACGGTTTGGACAGCAGATAAACCATTTGTGATCTATGGCTATGCCTTGATCGACTCATACGGTGAACTGATAATCGAAGAGGGCGCCCGCATTCATTTTCATGATAAGTCCGGCCTCTGGGCCTTTGCCGATGGTGTGCTTAAAGTACGAGGATCACTTGAAAATCCGGTGATCTTTCAGGGCGACAGGTTGGATCAGGCCTATCGTAATATTCCCGGCCAATGGGACCGCATTTGGTTGATGGAAGGTCGGCAAGGCTATGATCATGAAATTGAATATGCCATCATCCGAAACGGATACATTGGCCTACAGGCTGAATCCTTCCTCAGACCTACAGAAAATAAGGTAAGTATTCGAAACACCATCATCGAGAACCATTCAGGTATGGGCATTTATGCAGTTTTGTTTCATATCGATGCGGAAAATCTAGTTGTAGCCAATACCGGAAACTACACTATGGCACTTACAGGTGGTGGACTTTACGATTTCAGACATGCAACCATCGCAAATAATTGGGCAAATTCACCTAGAAATAATCCTGCACTCCTGGTAAACAACTGGCTTCCTGACTCGCTCGGACCTGTAGCCATACCACTTCAATTCAATATTGGCAACAGCATCGTCCACGGGTCAAACACAGAAGAGATTCAACTTGACTTTGTTGATGGAGCCGAAAAAACCTTCGTTTTTGACCATTGCAATGTTCGTACGCAACGGAATCTGATTGAATGGCCTGAATTTATTAATTGCACTTCCAATGAAAGCCCCAGGTACCGTAATTACCAGGCATTCAACTTCAGACCCGATACACTTTCACCTGTAATCGGACAGGGAAGCCACGAAATAGCAGCTTTGGTCCCATTTGACCTGGATGGTATAAATCGTACTTTCTCCCCTGATCTGGGTGCATACCAGTTTGTACCCATTACTGCTGAGGAAAAAAGAAGAAAATAGTGCACCATGGTCATAGGTATTGGCGGAGTGAGCACAGCGGGTAAAACAACATTGACCGCACTTTTGAAAGGATATATCAAAGATAAAAGAATCAGTACAATATGTCAGGATGATTATGTGCTGCCCACATCAAGCATCCCAAAAATAAATGACAGGGTCAATTGGGAACACCCGGACTCAATAGACCATAGTAAGTTTCGCCAGGCAATACTTGATGATGCAAGGTCAAATGATATTGTGATCGCTGAAGGATTGATGGTTTTTTTCGATGAATCAACTCGCAAGCTATTCGACAAACTGATTTATATTGAAATTGATTTCCAAACATTTAAGTCGAGAAAATCAATTGACAAACGCTGGGGGTTTGAGCCCAATTGGTATATTCAACATATTTGGGACAGTTTTAAAACATATGGCCAAATTCCAGAAAATCATGATGCTGAATATCTCATAATTGATGGCACAATACCTTTTGAAACAAATATCATCGCCAATTATCTCAATAGAAAATAACGTGAATAGAAATAGCGAACCCATACTGATCAAACAAACCAAAGAATTTGTGCGTAAACATCTCGAACATGCTGAAGGGGGCCACGACTGGTGGCATATTGTACGGGTTCATCGCAATGCTTTAAATCTTGCAGAAAAATATGAGGTGAATTACCTTGTTATTGAACTGGCAGCCCTGTTGCATGACATTGCTGATCCAAAGTTTCACCATGGTAATGAAGAAACAGGCCCCAATCTGGCAACCGACTTCCTGCGCAGACAGGATGTGGATGAAATTGTAGTCAATGAGGTTGAATACATAATCCGTCACATGTCATTCAAAAATACCTTTTCGTTTTCAGGCAATAAATCTCTCGAATTTCAAATCGTTGAAGATGCTGACCGCCTGGATGCCATTGGTGCCATCGGTGTTGCCCGTGCATTTAGTTTTGGCGGCTATAAACTTCGACCCTTCTATGACCCTGATGTCCCCCCTGCCCAATTCACCAATAGCGAAAAATATAAAGCAAGTACTTCCCCCACAATCAATCATTTTTACGAGAAACTGCTGCTAATTAAGGATATGATGAATACTGATGAAGCAAAAGCTATGGCTGAAAAAAGGCACCTGTTCATGCTCCGCTTCCTGGATGAGTTCTATAGTGAATGGGAAGGCCAATCTTAAAACTTACCTTTTATTGGGTCAATATCCATCATTGATTTTTTCATTCATATTCGGTTGTGATCAAAAATATCGTACTTGCAATAAAGCTATATTTGCAGCTTGAATCTTTTCCAATATGTTCTGTGCAAAAATGAATATGTGCTCTGTGTCAAACATTTATGTATTTTCCAGATCATACTTATAAATCTTCAAATAGAAAATGAGCAGTAAATTCAAACCTATGAACAAAATAATAAACTTATGCCTGTTCCTGCTTTTTACAAATGCACTGACGGCACAATCATTCTATGAAAGGTATGGTGCTGAAACAGAAAGCTATATCCTAAATATGCATCTAATCAATACCCTTGATCAACTCAGTGCTATTCTCTATAGTGTAGACAAGCAATCGAATTCAATTTTGCGATATGACTTAACAGGCCAGCTTACAAAGGATGGTGCATGCGCTTTAAAAACTTATGACGATAGTGATATTACCTTCACCGGTCTTTTGGAGGGGCACGAATTAAAATTAGAATCCAAGAACTTTGGCAACAATGCTGCAATTCGATTTTATCCTGCCTATCCTGAAGGAAGTGTTAAAATGTCATACACCCATAAAAAATCAACGGCCAAACTGAACGACGAAAACATATTTTCCCCCAGCGCCGGTACTGAAACAGCCTTATTACTTCCAGAGAATAATCGTCCGTTATCATCTTTGCTCCTGGGTTTTTATCGGATTGATAATAGTGACGATCTTTCACCCGAAGAACTAATCAATCAGGAGCATTCAAAATTTTTTGAGCAATACAGAAGGCTCAATGCCGATTTGGAAGGCCATTCCGCATCACTAAACTGGGAACGGTCACAACACCTTCAGGTCTTGATGAATGATGCCGGGATACTATGCATTGAGAAGGCAAGCTATGCATTCACCGGAGGAGCCCATGGGCTCACAAATGTGCAATATATCATAGCTGACATTCAACGAGGCGCACATTTGTCGACAGAGGATATTTTTAAAGAAGGCTATGAGAGAGAATTAGCGCCGATATTGACAGCCAAAGTGAGAGCGCGTTACGCTATACCGAGTGAGCAAAGTTTGACCGAAGCAGGTTTATTTATTGATTATGTGGAACCAAACCAAAATATTTATGTCACATTTCAGGGTATTGGTTTTTATTTCAACAACTACGACATAGCACCCTATGCCATGGGACATACTGATATATTTTTTCAGTTTAAAGAAATAAAGCATTTAATAAAACCTGATTCCATCGTGAATGTTTTATTAGCTGAATGAACCGGAAAACCAAAGTAGTGCAGGCATTAAATTCATTATTTTCATTGTTTTATGAATGTCCTGAATATTATATATAGCCTTTTGGTAATACTTGGAGCGCTTGCTTTCTTCCTCTTTGGTATGAAGCTCATGAGTGAGTCCTTGCAAAAATTGGCAGGTGCAAAAATGCGAAAGTATTTAACTGCCATCACAGCCAATCCCTGGAAGGGAATGGCAACCGGTTTTTTGATGACCATCATTCTACAATCTTCATCAGCTTCCACTGTGATGCTGATCGGCTTCGTTAATGCAGGTCTTATATCTGTATTAGAATCAGTAGGTTTAATTATTGGAGCCAATATTGGTACCACATTAACAGCTTGGATTATAACATTTTTTGGATTTAGTTTCAATATTAAGCTATTTCTGCTACCTCTGATTGCCTTATCAATACCATTATATTTCATTACAAGTTCAAAGCGTAAATCAGTTGCCGAGTTTGTAATGGGATTCGCCATCTTGTTTTTTGGTTTACAGTTTTTACGCGAGGCTTTACCTGCTGTAAATATTGACTCTAATATCATAACCTATCTCACTTCCAGGGAAGTTCATGGCTTTAGCTCATTATTATTGATCGCACTGGCAAGTTTTGCAATAACCTTGATCATACAGTCATCCACCGCTGCCATTACGCTCACAATGGTACTATTCAGCGACGGTTATATAAGTTTTGATGTGGCAGGCGCCATGATCATAGGTCAAAATATAGGTACAACCATAACGGCAAATATAGCAGCTCTGGTTGCAAATAGAAAGGCTAAGCGAGCAGCAATGATTCATCTGCTGTTTAATTTAATTGGTGCCTTGATCTTCATCCCCTTTTTCAATTCCTTTGTCTGGGCAATAGATCGCTTTGGTAATTTGTTGCTCGCCTTGGACATGATTGGCCAAAACGTATTAAACCCACTTAAAATCAGTATTTTTCATTCCGGGTTCAATATTATTGTAATGCTTATTCTGGTGTGGTTTGTCAATGGCCTGGTCATTATTTCCAGGTGGTTGCTTCCAGTTTTGGAAAATGAAGGTAAAGATCATAAACTTTCTTATGATGACAGATTTGTAGTTTCAGTTCCTGAGATTTCTTTAGCCAACGTATCAGGAGAGCTCAACCAAATGGCTTCCAATGTGGTACGTATGTACAAATTAGTTCCACAAATATTACTCGAAAAAGACCCTGAAAGTTATGAGATCATCTACCATGAGCTGAAACGTATGGAGCATGAAACCGACAAGCTTGAATCCGATATCATGAACTACCTTTCAAAAATATCTGAAAACAAGCTCAGTAGTGAAGGCTCAAAACTGGTGCATACCATGCTGGCAATAGTCCATAACCTTGAAAGTATAGCTGATGTATGCTTTAAAATGTCACGTGTAATCGATAATAAAAACAAGCAAAAAGTATGGTTTAATCAAGAGCAACGAAACCATTTGTCCGAATTATTTAATAACGTAATGGACGCTTTCAACATCATGAGCGAAGGTCTGCAAAAACCAGAGCAACTTGACAAACAGCGAGCAGACGCCATCGAATCACTGATCAATGAAAAACGTCGTCAATTCATCGAACAGCACCTGATTGATTTAAAAGACGCTAAATATCATCTCAGATCTGGCAACTTCTATCAGCAGCTGATTGTCTATAGTGAAAAAATTGCAGATCATATTCATAGTGTGAATGAAGACCTTTACAGCTACTACCACAAGAAAAATACAGTCTAGTTGCGATTGAGCCTAATAAGGTTTACCAATTGGAATTAAATCAATTGAATTACTCCAAAAGCCCTCTTCCTGTCTTAACAATACGGCCACTTGCCTTAAACTCATGAATAAGTTTATCCAGAATTCCGTTAACAAAAACTTTTGAACGGGAAGAGCTGAAATACTTCGAAATATCTATATATTCATTCAGCGATACCTTTACAGGAATGTTTGTAAAATAAATCAACTCAGCTAAAGCCATTTTTAAAATGAGCATATCCATAACTGCAATGCGCTCTTTCTCCCAATTGGACGTAGCTGATGCAATAATTTGCTCATAATCAGATGAATTCATAATTGTTTCCCGAAAAAGTTTCTTTACAAAAACAAGGTCCTCATTAGTTTCATCCAGTGCAGTTCTGAATATGGGTGGTATAATGCCATTTACCTCAAATTCCGGTTCCATAAATTTTACAAATCTGACAATCAGGTATGAAACCAGGTGGTAATCATCAACAAAATAAATGCTTTTTTCTTCATAATAAGATTGAAGCAATTCAAAATCAGTAAAAAGCCTTTCAGCAACAAGCATGATAAATTTCTTATCAGCACCTAGTGTATCCTGATCAGACTCCATATAATGCGCATACTCTTTTGATTCACGCAAAAGATTGTAAAATTTTCGGACCATCTCCTGCTCAGCACCCCAATTTACTTTATATAAGTTTTCTTTTGCCTGAAAATCTTTGTTCTGAGCTATTTTAGCAATCACCCTATTATTGACGAATCGCATATTTGGAGTAAGATCATCAACAGTTGGGAAGTGCTTCTTACGGTTTTCAATAATACGCTGCTCAGCAAAACGAACTGTTTCAATTAAAAACGATAACTGATAAATAAATAACTCGTGGAGTTTATTGATACTAAGCAATAACTGTTTTTCACCATTGTCAAGGCTGTTATTGCCTGATTGAAAGTATGCATATAATGCCTGTAATACCTTGACTCTTAGATGCCTTCTGCTTAGCATTTTGTGTATTGAAAGGAACTTGATTAGTTATTATTGCTCAGCAAAGGTAGAAATAAGCCAGATTATTCAAAACATTTACTTCACATAGATCGAATAAAACTGGTATCAGTGATCCAAAAGGATTTTTTTTACAATAAATGAAGAGTTGCTGCCCAACCTTTTACAAAAAATATGCTGCTTATCACAATATCAAAAAGCCAGAATTTCCTTTGCTGCGGTATAAATACGCTCTATATCGGGCAAAATAGCTTTTTCCAGTATCTTATTGAAACCAACAGGTGTAAAAGTGGAACCAACTCTTTTAACTGGCGCATCAAGAAAAGTAAAAGCCTCATCAGAAATCAAACCGGCAATTTCACCTCCAAAGCCGGCAAATACTTTGTCCTCATGCACCACAAGAGCCCTCGACGTTTTCTTAACAGATTCAATAATAGATTTTTTATCAAGTGGTACCAGGGACCGTATGTCAATCACTTCAATCTCTTTGCCTGTTTCCTCACTAATCTGGTCAGCTACCTTAATTACCATATGAGTGGCATTGCCATAAGTGATTATGGTTAGGTCCTTACCTTCTCGTCTGATACGGGCAACCCCAAATGGAACTTCAAAATCGTCTGGTACAACTGTCTCAGCGATGGGGTCATTGTATAGTGCCTTGGGCTCGAGAAATACAGTTGGCCCCTTTGAGCGCATGGCTGTACGCAACAATCCGGCTGCATCATCAGCAAAAGAAGGATAGACTATACGCAGGCCGGGCAAGGTGGTCAAAGCACCCTCAATGGTCTGTGAATGATAAAGTCCGCCACCAATATACCCTCCGGATGCAAGCCGTATGGTCACATTTGGAGCAAACTGACCATTGCTTCTCCAATAGTCATGCGAGGTTTCAACCAGCTGCTCCATAGCAGGCCAGAAATAATCAGCAAATTCTGCACCCTCAACCACAACCCTGATTTTCTCATTATACCGACTCATACCGTTAGCTGTTCCGGTGATAAAGTCCTCTGCGATAGGTGCATTGAAAACGCGCTTGCGGCCAAACTCCTGCTGCATCCCTTTCGTAACATTAAATATACCTCCTTTGTCCTTGTTGGCCACATCCTGACCCCAAATGAAAGTGTCGGGATTATGCCTGAATTCAGCTTTTAGTGTTTCATTAAGCGCTGTTATAAATTTCTTCTTATCTCCACTTTCCTGATGGGTTCCGTCAGGATATTTCTCAGAAACAAATGGTTCCGGTATTACAAAATCATGTATTGATTCAGGTTTTGGATCAGGAGCTTTTATTGCTTTTTTATGTGCAGCTGAAATTGTTTTCTTTGCTTCAGCATCCAGCTTATCCAGATCCTCCTCAGTAAATTTACCCAAATGCAGCAACTGGATCCTAAAGCGAGTTAGCGGATCAGACATACGTACACAATGACGTTCATTTTCATCTCGATACAGCTCATGCTTATCAGAATTTGAATGTGAGTGAATACGCACACAGTTTGCATGCACAATCACAGGTTCACCATATTTGAGGATATGTTCCTTAGCTTCAAACATTGTATTCATCGAGTCAAAAACATTCTTTCCATCACAATACATGATTTTCAGGTTTTTAATCCCTTTGTAGTTTTCAGCAGCCCGGCGGTTAGCCGATTGGTCTTTCTGCGGAACCGAAATTCCATATTGGTTGTCTTGAAAGACAAACAATACAGGTAACTTTTCATTTGAAGCGCCGTTGATGGCCTCAAAAACATAACCTTCTGATGTTGAAGATTCTCCCTGGGAACTGATTGCAATACCCTTGGAATCGTAATACCTGATTGCCCTTGCAACGCCAACAGCATGAAGTGTATGATTTCCTGTGGCAGATGAAACATTGTGAATGTTCCATTCGGGCTTGGCAAAATGATTTGACATATGCCGGCCTCCACTGGCGATATCGGTACCTTTCGACAGCCCGTTCAAAATGATCTCTTCTGCTGTAAGGCCTGCCGCAATGGCTGTTAACATATCCCTGTAATAGGGGAAAAGAAAATCATGTTCCCTGTCAAACACCTGACCAATGGCCAGTTGGATGCCATCATGTCCTGCATAAGGTGCATGATATGACCATCCTAGAGCTTGCTTCAAATAATTGGGAGCCTTATCATCAATTTGACGCCCGAGGCTCATCAAGCTATACCATTTTGCCAGGGTATCCTTATTTGTGTTGTCAAGTGTGAATTTCCTTTTATGTGTCATTTTACAATAATTTTTGCCCTAATTCAACAGGCCGTTTAAGGGCTGCAAAGTTAATCATTTTGATTATTTGAAAACAATCTAAATTATCTCGCCCAACTCTGCCTGTCTTAATCTACTGATAAACTGAAGTTGGCGATCAATCCAATTCATAAGCAATGCAAAGGGAAGCTAAGCCATCCATCTTCAATATGCAATCACATGGTTTACACGCTATCACATCATAAAGTGCGATGCATTTAAATGAGCTACTGAGTAGTAAATTGAGGATTGTTTTCCCTTTTAGCCGACATGCTTAATTTAATAATGTTGGGTCATTATGATCAAAGGATTCCGGGGAGTAAGTTTTTAACTGTCAAAACAGGTGGAAAGAAAAAGTCCATGCCAACACAAGGTAGTGGTGCTTTATGCCCAAACTTAACAATCAAATAATGAAATGCATACAAAAAAATATTCTCGAAAAGCTATGGTCTGATAATAGTAAATTCACCGTTTAAACCAAGTTTAATTATAGTTGATGCTTTAGGGTGTTTTACTTCATCCTGGTAAAGTGAGACGATATGGTCAACTGTATTTTTAATCTTATCACTAATCTGCCCGAAGGTTATTGCTGTAGGTTCGCATGATATATTGGCTGAACTGGATGCAATCGGTTTCCCAAAAACTTGCACAGTTGCCATACAAAAAGGATTTGATGAAATTCGAATAGCAACCGAACCATCAGATGCAATCATATTCTTGGCCAAATTCTTAGCACCGGGATAAACAATGGTTATCGGGTTAGAAGCGGAGTTAATCAGGTCATAGGCTATGGGAGGCACTTCCTTTACATACAGGCTGATCTTCTCAGGATCGTCAAGCAATGCGATCAGACTTTTATTCTCATGCCGTTGCTTAACTTTAAAGAGCCTTGATACTGCTTTAGTGCTGGTTGCATCACATCCTACCCCCCAAATGGTATCAGTAGGGTAAAGAATCACATGCCCTTGGTTAAGAGCCTCAACGGCCAATTGTACTTCTTCGTCAAATGTTCTCATAGTCGTGATAATAATCTATCTGTCGATATACTCATTGCGCATTTAAAGTGCTTTTCCGGACATTGCCTCAATCCATGCAGTCCACATGGGCGACAGCTGAGCTGCTCCATGGTTTGAATCACCACCGAATCGTCCGACAATGGCCCGAATCCGAATTCAGGTACTGTTGAACAAAACACTGCTGTGATTTTAGCATTAACGGAACTTGCTAAATGCATAGGTGCAGAGTCATTTACAAAATTCATCCTTGCATCCTTGATGAGTGCAACTGATTCGAGCAGTGTAAGCTTTCCGGCAAAATTAAAGCAGTTGGGATGATTGGACTCCTTAATGATCTTAGAACAGAGGTCAATATCTGAATCTGAGCCAATCAAATAAACATACAGCTGGGGATCTATTTGGCTAACAAACTCAATCCACTTTTCAGCCGGGAACTGTTTGGTAAACCAAAGTGATGCAGGAGCAAGACAAATGTATGCATTTGTTTTAAACTGAGACATTCTTGCATAATCTTGTTGAGTGGGATATAGTCTGGGTTTAATGAAAGACGAATCTGTGAATTCATCTATCAGTTTAAGGTTCCGCTCGGCTTCATGAACAATACCCTCCTTCAAACCAATCTTATGCTTTACCCTTCTGCCAAAAAACAAACTGAACGGATTTTTATCAAACCCAACCGATTGACTGGCTCTGCTAAAAATTGTAAACAAGCCGGTTGAAGCAAACCTTTGTACATTAATTATCAAATCATATTTATTTTTTCGCACTTTTTTCAACAAATGAAACAGATTTCGGTACTTACGCTGCTTCTTATTCCATAAATAAAGTGTATCGACAAAGGGATGGCCATCAAATAATTCTTCAACACCTCGCTTAATAAGCAAGTCAAGCTTGGCTTCAGGATAAAAAACATGCAGCTTCTCAAGAATTGGAGTTACCAGAATAACATCTCCAATTGAGGCTGTTTGAATGACCAATATTCGTTCCAGCATAAGTTTATACAAAAAAACAAAAGTAATCACAAATGCGAAATCATCAATGATAAGGTAAACAATCAAAAGGTTGAACTTATCAACAACAGCTCAATCCTTTGTCAATAAATAATATTGTTCGACTTGTTTAATTATCTCTATATTTGCATTCCGACAACATGAATCAATGTATATGTTTTCGGAATCCTTAAATATCGGATTAGAAGCTTTCAAGCAGATATTTCCTGATTGCTTTATTTATGAATTCTTGACAAAAGACGGCTTATGCCGTCTTTTTTTTTCCTGTATATGAAGTCATGAAAAATAAACCCCAAAATCATCTCAATGAAAAAGCGAAGTTTAGTTTCCATTAACGATTTCTCCAAAGATGAAATCAACCGCATTCTTGATCTTGCAGAAGAATTCGAACAAAAACCACGACAAAATCTATTAAACCAGAAGGTGATCGCCTCCTTGTTTTTTGAACCTTCAACACGCACACGCTTAAGTTTTGAAAGTGCAGTTCAACAATTGGGTGGTAGCATTATTGGATTTAGCAGTGCCGCAACCTCAAGTGTTCAGAAAGGTGAAACGCTGAAAGATACCATCCTTACCGTAGCGAACTACTCCGATCTGATTGTTATGCGACATCACATCGATGGCGCAGCACGATGGGCAAGCGAAGTTTCACCTGTACCTATCATTAATGCTGGCGATGGAGCAAATCAACACCCTACCCAGTGCTTACTTGATCTCTACTCAATAAGAAAAACCCAAGGTACTTTGGAAAATCTCGACATAGCATTTGTCGGGGATCTTAAATATGGGCGTACAGTGCACAGCCTGTCAATTGCCATGACTATGTTCAACACCCGTTTTCACCTCGTTTCACCTGTTGAGCTTAAACTACCCAGTGCGGTCAAAAGACATATCAAGGAAGCTAATTTAACCTACGAACAATATACCGATTTCATGGAAATGATGCCCAAAGCTGATATCATCTACATGACCAGGATACAGCGTGAACGCTTCCCTGATCCACTTGAGTATGAAAAAGTGAAAAATGCCTATATTCTGACTAAGGATATGCTTGAATACTCGAAAAATAATATGAAGGTGCTCCATCCCCTACCCAGAGTGAATGAAATAACCGAAGATGTGGATGAAAGCCCAAAAGCATACTATTTCCAACAAGCTTTAAATGGCGTATATGTACGCCAGGCCCTTATAACCTATATTCTTGGACTCAAGTAAGTTCTAAACCTGTAAAAGCATTAATAAAATGAATAGTAAAAGAAAAGAACTCATTGTATCTGCAATAAGTAACGGTACAGTAATTGACCACATTCCGGCAGAAAGTGTCTTTCAGGTTATCAGAATTCTGGGCCTGGATAAGACTACAAAACCAGTGTATTTTGGCACAAACCTAGAGAGTAAGAAATATAGCAACAAGGGAATTATCAAGATCAGTGACAAGTATTTCGAGAAAGATGAAATAAATAAAATCGCATTGGTTGCTCCAACAGCTACACTTATTGTAATCAAAGATTATGAAGTCGTTTATAAGTCAGATGTGAAAATTCCAAACCAGATCGAAAAAATTGTGAAATGCTTCAATCCCAACTGTATTACAAATAAGGAAAAGGTTGAAACCCGCTTCAAGGTGATCTATGACGAAAAGAAGCAATTAAAACTGGCTTGTAGATATTGCGAAAAAAATACATCGCGACAAAATTTTGTGTTTTCCTGAAAAGGATATTTTCATGTTTATAGAACCATATCGCTACAATCAACGATTGGATTGATCTCAGCATCAATTAGCGATATAGGCTACTACGGATGTGATTTGCATTTTGAAATGACATGAAACAAAATGTGCGCACAATCGTTTATTGAAAAACCATCATTCCATGTCTGAATATTTACAATCACTCATTGAGCAAGGTGAAAATCAAAGACTGGATTTCAAATTTGAAATTTCGGATAGCAAAAAGATCGCCCGTTCACTTGTGGCATTCGCAAATACAGATGGAGGAAAACTATTGGTTGGCATCAAGGACAACGGATCAATTGCTGGTGTCAGGTCAGAGGAAGAATATCATATGATTGAGGCTGCAGCTCAACTCTATTGTAAACCCGAAGTTAAATTCTCTACACGCGAATGGAATATTGGGGGAAAGATAGTGCTTGAAGTGGCAGTGCCTCGCAGTAAAGATGTAAAACATAGAGCGCCTGATAAAAACAACGAATACAAAGTTTATGTGCGTGTTGATGATCAAAACCTGCTGGCCAACCAAATTTTACTCCAGGTATGGAAAAGAAAAAAATCAACAAAGCCAGTCAAGGTTAGTTTTACCGAAGTTGAGTCGAAGCTGTTAAAACACCTCGAAAACAATGGACCTATTAGTAAAAATGAATTTATTAAACTTTGCAATATCTCATGGACACGAGCCAATCGTATTCTAGTTGATTTCATCCTTCTGGGTATCATTCAAATGAATTTGTTTGAAAAAGGTGCTACTTTTGAATTGATTGATCTGAATTATATGGAACACTTTGATGAAAAATGATCTGAAAGTCAGATATGGCATATCATCGAATATTTTATATTTGTAACATGAAACAATACCTGATCATCGCCTATCTATTAATGCTTATCTGCCCGGAACTTAACGCACAAGGGATGAATGGTTTTACCGAACATCAACCTTTTGGTGGAATTGTCCCCAAAAAAGCAGAAAAAAACGATAAGTTACAGGTAAACTTACAATTAGGTAGTATATTTTTTACAGGAAACAACACAGGTAGTGGTTTTGGCACCTATATTCTACCTGTTGTTACCTACCCGATTAACAATAGATTTAAAATGCGATTCGGCACAAATATATATCAGGGATATGGTCATACATTGTACCACTTTTCCACCGATAACGGCATGGTCTATCAAGGCCGGCAAAATATTTCTACTGCAACAGTTTTCGTTTCAGGCAGCTATGATTTCAATCCCAACCTGACTATTTTTGGTTCTGCTTACAAGCAATTCGATCTCAATCAACCCCAAGTTGAAATGAACCCTCAAGCAATTAATTTTGAGCGTGAAGGCTTCACCGCAGGCTTCAACCTCCGGCTTACAGAAAATATGCAAATCAACGGAATGATAGAATATACAAGAGGTTCAGGCATTGATAGTTTCAATCCATATTACAGCACTCCGACATTATACCATAGACATCCTTTGATGTGGTAATAAATCATTACTCAATAAAATTCATATTCAAATGATCATATTACTTTCACCAGCAAAATCATTGGATTTTGATTCGGAAATTCCGCATACTTCCTTTTCGGTTCCCCAATTTCTTGATCAATCAGAAAAGCTTATCAGTAAACTAAAAAAACTCAAACCTGTCAATATTAAGAAACTGATGAATATCAGTAATGATCTGGCTGGTTTGAATTTTCAGCGTTATCAAGACTGGCACAAAGCCGATCAACCCGGACAGGCAAGGCAAGCCGTGTACGCATATAAAGGCGATGTGTATATTGGTCTTGATGCCTACACCATGACAGAAAAAGATATCGATTTCGCAAACAAACATCTACGTATTTTATCAGGTTTATATGGTATCCTTAAACCCACCGATCTGATCTTGCCACACCGGCTTGAAATGGGTACGAAAATCAAAATTGGGAAATCCAACGACCTCTATCAATATTGGAAAACTCAACTTACTAATCATCTGGAAAAAGAGCTTAATGAATCATCTGAAAACTTAATCATCAATCTGGCCTCGGTAGAATATTCTAAAAGTGTTGATTTTAAACAGATTGGAGCAAAAGTCATTACCCCTGTTTTTAAAGATTATAAAAATGGTGACTACAGGATCATTAGCTTCTATGCAAAAAAAGCCCGTGGTATGATGGCATCCTATATTATAAGGAATCAAATCATGAATTCTGATCATATCAGAAGTTTCAATCAGGATGGTTATCACTTCAACAACGATCTTTCAACTGATATTAAACCAGTTTTTACCCGTAATTAGTTCGCGAAAAACACCTTTAGGATTTCCAAAATATTTTTCATTAAACAAGTACTTCATAAAGAATATTTCTTTATCTTTGCTATCCTTTTTTTGATCGTACTAATATATTGGATTCGTCAAAAATTTAGTTGATCTTGCAGGGCAGGACGAATTTTTAATTAAATTCAAGTAAAGAGGCACCATTTGTCGGGCCGCGTATATAACTGCATATAAAGTGTTTAACTTACATATAATTTTAAATCAATTTTTTTTGAAAGAAATATTTGTGAGTAAATAAAAATGTTCTAATTTTGCAGCCCCAATTGAGGGAAAAGGTAAAGATAGCAGGGATTCAATTGGA
>CALAZZ010000103.1 GCA_937926515.1 uncultured Bacteroidales bacterium
TATTGTTGAAGGCATATCAAACTTTGAAAGCTGCCAGCTTCACCCAAACAACAGCCCAAACAACTGGTTCACAGTAGCCACAGGCACGACTTCAATCTGAAATTTCTTCATATCAAGGCCTTTTGCATTGTATTTGGAGATGTATATTTTCTCAAATCCCAACTTATCGGCTTCACCTATTCGGGCTTCGATACGGTTTACAGCACGTATCTCGCCTGACAGGCCAACTTCAGCTGCAAAAGCCAGCTTCGAATCTATCGGTATATCTTCGGAGGATGATAAAACAGATGCAATCACAGCCAGGTCAGTAGCCGGATCATCCACGCGCAGGCCACCGGCAATATTCAGGAATACATCCTTGGAACTAAGCCTGAAGCCTGAACGTTTCTCGAGAACGGCCAAAAGCATATTAAGGCGGCGCAAGTCGAAGCCCGTGACCGATCTTTGCGGGGTGCCGTAGGCTGCGGTACTAACAAGAGCTTGTGTCTCGATAAGCATGGGTCGTAAACCCTCGATGGTTGCCGAAATTGCGATGCCGCTTACACTTTCCTCTCTCTGTGAAAGCAGGATCTCACTGGGATTATTTACCTGGCGAAGGCCATGTGCATGCATTTCAAATATACCAAGTTCGGATGCCGATCCAAACCGATTCTTAACAGCCCGCAAAATCCTGAAACCATAATGACGGTCGCCTTCAAACTGCAGTACGGTATCTACCATATGCTCCAGCACCTTGGGTCCTGCAAGGCTGCCATCTTTGGTAATGTGTCCAATGAGAAATACCGGTACATGACTCATTTTAGCCAGTTTCATCAGCTCTGCTGCCGTCTCCCTGATCTGGGTAATGCTGCCGGCTGAGGCATCTATTAGGGGGGTAGTAAGCGTTTGTATGGAGTCAATTATAAGTAGTTGAGGCTGTATGTTTTCAAAATGTGAAAAAATCTCTGAGGTGATGGTTTCCGTCAATATAAAGCACTGTTCATTGCGTATCCCAAGTCGCTCGGCCCTCATTTTGATCTGTTGCTGGCTTTCCTCTCCTGAAATATAAAGCACCCGTATTCCGGGATGCTTCAATGCCAGTTGCAGCAGTAAAGTTGATTTACCTATACCCGGTTCTCCGCCCAACAGCACGAGTGAACCGGGAACCAGTCCGCCGCCCAGCACCCTGTTAATCTCATCATTATGCAAGTTGATCCGTTCTTCCTTGCCGGCTTGAATCTCCTGCACCACCACCGGTTTTGCAGCTGCACCTGATACATGTATTGAGACGGCTTTCTTACCGGTCTTGCCGGTGACCACGGTTTCTTCAGTATATGTGTTCCATTCACCGCAAGCCGGGCATTTTCCTACCCACTTTGGCGACTCATTGCCACAATTGCGACAGAAAAAAACGGTTCTTGTTTTGGCCATATCAAGTCTATTTTATATTCGGTTGCTTACATACCAATTGCAAAAAGAATCTAACTTGCATTTAATCTAGTGTCAATTCTTCGATCAAATGCCCGGCGCCGGCAAATTTATCAATGATAAACAGCACATAACGTATATCCACCGAAATATTCCTGCCCTGTAACGGGTCATACATCATATCGCTCATGGTAGCCTCCCAGCATCTGTCAAAGTTAATTCCCACCAAATAGCCATCAGCATTAAGCACCGGACTTCCTGAATTGCCACCTGTCGTATGGTTCGAGGCCACAAATCCAACACGCATATTACCCTCTGCATCAGCATATCTACCATAATCATTATCAGCGTATAACGCTTTCAGGCGCTCTTCAACTAAGTAGTCATAAATATCCGGATCTTCCTTTTCAATCACACCTTGCAGGGTGGTATAATAATTATAATAGATGGCATCAGCAGGTTGATAACCTTCGATCAAACCGTAGCTTACCCTGAGTGTAAAATTAGCGTTGGGATAAAACCGGTGCCCGGGCTGCATCTGCATCAACCCAGCCATATATATGCGTTGAAGGCTATCGATAGACCTTAAATATCTTTGCCTTGTATCGCGAATACGGATGTTGAATAAATACTGCATGTCCTCCGCAGCACTGAATGCCGGATCACGCTCTAAACGTCTGACATGTCTTGGTTTATACGAATCCAGAAAATCCATGAGCTTTCTTTCATCGGTAAACATGCTGTTTTTAAATAGTTTATCTACGTAAGCAGACACATCTCCCTTATATCGTAAGTTGATCTGATTTACAAAAGCGGGACGCAGGTCAGGAGGCTGGTTCTCGATATAGAGCCTCAATAAACTTTCGGCTACTTCGCGATCAATTATTTCGGAATAATCTTTAAAAAAACTTTCGGTTTGTGCTTTAAGCCTGCGTATTAAAGTTGCCAGACCTTGCTCATCTGACTCTTTTGACCAGCTCATCTCGGCCAGGCGAAGAAAACGAGAGGTAAAGCCAAGAAGTTCGATAGCCCTGCCTGCCTCATTGAGATAATCGAATGCCAGGTTAAAAGGTTCAATGTGCGTGTATGATTCATCGAAAGCATCAATGATTCCGGCATAGCTATCTTTTCTTTGCTCATCAGCAGAGCCGGACCATGACTTGAAGTGATGCTCCAGCTCCTGTTTTTTCGATACCGCATCCAATCGCTTGATTCCTTTGCTCTCACCCATCATTTTTTTCCACCCATTGGCAACGCCTGCATCCTTTGAGGCATACTGAAGTCGAGTCTGCGGATTGTTTTCCATATGACGCTTAAACACCTCCAGGCGCGCCTCGCGAAGCTGTATCTTATGCTTGTTTAACCTTTCAGCAATTAACCCGACAGCATGCGATGGCAAATAAGAACTGGTGCGGCCCGGGTAACCATACACAAAACTAAAATCACCACTATCTACACCTTGTATGGAGATGGGCAGATGATAGGCCGGTTTGTAAGGAATGTTGTTTGGGTTATAATCGGCCGGTTGGTTGCTGGTATCAGCATATATCCTGAAGACAGCAAAATCTCCGGTATGCCTAGGCCACATCCAGTTGTCGGTATCACCACCGAATTTTCCAATACTCGATGGTGGTGCACCCACAAGCCTGATATCCCGAAACACCTCATAAAAAAGCATGAAAAATTGGTTGCCTTCATAAAAAGAACGTACCATAATTTCGTATGGGCTATCCTCTGAGGCATTATCAATAAGTTTTTTACTGTTTTCATTAATGACTTCCTGCCGTTGCCCTTCATCCATACTTTCATGCACGCCTTTCAGAATCTGCTCTGTAACATCCATCATATCAATCAGTATTCTAGCTGTAAGCCCGGGGTTGGGCAACTCCTCCTCTTGACTCAGGGCCCAAAAACCATTACGGAGATAGTCATTCTCAACACTGCTGTGGCGGCGTATGTAGCCAAACCCACAATGATGATTGGTAAGCAGCAAACCCTCATCAGAAACTATACTTCCCGTACAACCTCTGCCAAACAACACAATGGCATCCTTGATGCTGGGCCGGTCCGTGGAATAAATATCACTGGCACTGATCCGCATACCCATTTGTTGCATTTCCTTTTCATTATATCGATCAAGTAATTTGGGAACCCACATACCCTCAACGGCAACAAGTGTACGGGAGAATAATATGAGCATTGAGCCTAACAAAGCCAAACGGAACATCATAATAGAATTTTAGCGTAAAAATACCCAAATTTAGTGGATAAAGGAAGAAAATGACCGGACAGACCGGTATCAAATGCACAGGAAATGCATTATTATAGTGACAATACTGATTGGTTGATTTCCCGGAAAGCAATAAAAAAAAGATAAAACAGCCTTAACTTTGTTTGATATGGTGAATGGGCACTAAAACAGCATCCTCCCAGGGAATCATCGCATTGATCAATCGAAAATGTGTGAAGTTTTTCAATTGGGGAAGGCTAATCAGCAAGGGTTTAATTGTGCCCTTATTGAGCAGATATTGTCGCCGGACACCTTTCAGCAAAGCTGTAGTGGGCGTGAACCAACCTTTTTTGCTGCCAAACACGATATTGCAATAGGGGGTATCCGTTATCTTGTTGTTTTGAACAATTAAGACATCATCACATGGCCCTCTTTGTTCATACAGCTCGTCAAGTGATGACCGGTCGGTATATTTGCTGGCATACTCAAACTTTTCCACTTCCACCAATTTTAGGCTGCGTATTGGTTTAATTGAATATGGGATAAAAACAGGCACATCAGGCTCCAGACCATAATGAAGACGACATTTGAACAAACCTTCAGGAGGTAAATCAAATGAGTGCAAATATGTTGAAAGCTTTAAGCCGGAGGACCATCCAAAATGCCTTTTTTGGGTTTCATGTATACGTTGTTCATGAAGTTCCAAAAGCTCAAAATTCCCATTGTAGAACCGTATGCTTTCAAAAAAAGGCAATTCATTTGTCGTTTCACTCATAAGATCGAAAAGGTAAATACACTTTATTGATTAGTTCGTTATATTCTACGTCCATATCAGAATTGACTGTAATCCCGCCACCGGCTTTAAAAACCAGCTGATTCCCCTGCTTTTCAATAAACCTGATCATGACCCCACAATCGAGGTTTGTTCCGTTAAAATAGCCAAACACACCGGTGTAATAGCCACGTTCATATTGCTCTGCTTCATGAATTATCTCCAGTGTCTTTTTCTTTGGTGCTCCTGATATTGAGCCGGCAGGAAGTAATTGAAACATCAAATCACCTATGTTTTCATGGTAATCATCCTGCAATTGACCACTAATTAGTGAACTCGTCTGCAGCAGGCATCCATGTATGGTTTTAATCTCTTCCACATAGCGGAATTTGTCAACACGTACATTTTTAGCTATCCTGTTCAGATCATTACGAATTAAATCTACAATTGTATAATGTTCAGCCAACTCCTTTTCATCGTTCAGTAACTTATTCATCGCATTCGGCTTGCCGGCATCAATGGTCCCTTTCATGGGGTACGAGAATATCTTTCCGTTAATGATGCGGACAAAAGGCTCAGGAGAAAATACGGTAAACTGATCATTGAGCCATAACTTATACCTGGCTTTGCTTAAGAGAAAGATTTGTTTCAGGTGGAGGTTGGTTTCAATATTCACCGGCATGGTTAGGTTCAACAGGTATGAGTCACCACGTTTGAGGTGATACATTACTTTATCAAATGCATTCTGATAAAACTTCCTGTCCGGTGATGTAAAACTGAATTCGATATTCCCGGGGGGACTCATTTCTTTATCAGGGACATTGGTGAAACCGTTTATTGAATAGCATAATTCATGAGGATCAATCTCATTCAGGGGAATGATAATTGTCTGAAGCATTTGGAAATCAATTATAAAAAGAAACGGAATGCGGGCTTTGCCCAATTCATTCATTTGATGGGATGCTTCTTTCGGTTGGGTCATGATCAGGCTGTTCTGTTCTTGGGGTTTTTAAATAGGCGTGTCTTCTTCGGTTGCAAATGGATCCTTGATATTCATATCATGTAGAAACTCCATCCTGTCATAAAGTTGAGGTGCAATTTTTTCAACATGCCTGTAAAACATTGAACTTTCACGCGACTGATTTCCGATCAGGTTCTCACCGAACTCAAAATAGTTCATCACCCAAATAATCAGGCTCAGAATTAGCGCCCCCTTTAAAATCCCAAAAAGAGCCCCACTCAATTTATTTAAAAATCCCAGCAGGAGCAGGTCAACAAACTCCTCAACAATCCTTCCCACTGTGATTACGAGTGCAACAACCAAAACAAAAGTGACAACAAAGGCAATGATCATCAGATATTTACTATCAAAAGCAAAGATATCCTGGATGAGGCCGGCAGTTATGTCAGAAAAATACATGGCTACATATATTCCCAATACAAGTGCAGCCAGGGAGGCAAGGCTCACTATGAGTCCCTTACGGTATCCGCTCACTGCAAACCAGATTAAGACAATAATAATAACGATATCAATAAGATTCATAACTCATCATTTGATGCGCCTGGTAAGCTCAGTTGAAAAGACAAACTCCATTAATTCTGGGTTCTCGGTATCTAAAATCGTTTCCTTATCTCCTTCCCACCATAGTTTTCCTTTGTACAGGAAATGTATTTTTTGGCCTATTTGCAGCACTGAATTCATATCATGGGTATTGATTATGGTTGTCATGTTGTACTCATGGGTGATCTCGCTGATCAATGCGTCGATCACTTCTGCTGTTTTAGGGTCTAGTCCGGAATTGGGTTCATCACAAAAAAGATACTTAGGATTGTTTGAAATGGCACGTGCAATGGCCACACGTTTCATCATTCCTCCACTAAGTTCAGATGGCATCAGATGATTCACATTTTCGAGGTTGACCCTTTTCAGGCAAAAGTTAACCCGGTCCCGCTTTTCCTCCAAAGTTTTTTTTGTGAACATATTAAGTGGAAACATCACGTTTTGCTCAACATTGAACGAATCGAACAAGGCGCCACCCTGGAACAGGACACCCATTTCCTTTCGGATATCACGTCTCTTTTTTTCGTGCATAGCCGAAAAATTACGATCATCAAAGGTAATAACCCCTTCATCCGGATCAGTAAGTCCAATACAGCACTTCATAAAAATGGTTTTGCCTGATCCGCTCTGGCCAATGATCAAATTGGTTTTCCCCTGCTCAAATACAGCACTTATATCGTTTAGCACCATTTTGCCGCCAAATGTTTTTAATATGTTCCTGGCGACTATCATACGAGCAACAATTGTGTTAATACCAGGTCAAAAAAGATGATTAAAATGCTGCTGTACACAACAGCCTTTGTGCTGGCGCGCCCCACTTCGAGTGAACCACCCTTGACCGTATATCCCAAATAACCGGACACTGAAGCAATGATCAAGGCGAAGACTACGGTCTTGATCATGGCGTAGGTAACCGAAAAAGGTTCAAACCATGACCGGAGCCCCAGAACAAAATCCACCGAGGTAACCAATCCTGTCACAATACATGCAAGCCATCCACCAAAAATACCAATGACCATACTAATTATGATCAGCACCGGATTGAACAACATGCTGGCTGTAATTTTTGGAAGTATCAGGTAGTTGGCAGGGTTCACTCCCATTACACGTAAAGCATCTATTTGTTCGGTCACACGCATGGTGCCTATCTCTGATGCTATACGAGAACCTACCTTTCCTGCAAGAATCAGGCTGATGATGGTGGGCGAAAATTCAAGGATCATCATCTGACGCGTTGTGAAGCCAACCATGGTTAGCGGAATGAGTGGGGAGTCTATATTATAGGCCGTCTGAATGGCAACAATCGCACCTGTGAAAATGGAAATGATCGCTACAATCCCAAAAGAATCAATACCAAGCCCTGCAAAATCAACCATCAGCTGACGCCTGAAAACTGAACCTTTATCAGGTCGTTTAAAGGTTTCAAACATCAAAATAAGGTATTCACCCAAAATTCTGATCATTGGAATAAGTGATTTTCTGTGGCCTAAAATTAATGATTATCTGTAAGTCAAAGGTACTATTATTAATCACATTCCTATTCCATCATTAAACGTTCTGAAAATAAATCAAGTATCCGGATTCCTGATTTTTCATACTTTTATGGCCTTTTGTAAGTTGAAGTATATCTATGCCTGATCTTGCTAAAATCTTAAAATATTTTCTGTTGATGCTTGTCTTTACTGCTTTGGCCTGCTCTTCGGTGCGTCAGCCACTAAGGCCAGACATCAAACACAAAAGAAAGCGAAACTGTGATTGCTCGCCCTGGAGCTATCAGCACCAAACACCGAAGCGTACTTATTTTTATGAACAAGGATAAACAGGTTTTAGGCAAATATTTCCCCGAAAAAGCTGTTGATTTGGTTTTTACTCAACTGCAATCAAAAAAAGTACAGTTGCGCATCAGCCGCAAACGACATACCAAATTGGGTGACTTTAGGCACGAACACAATGGAAAACCACATCGCATATCAATTAATCACAATCTAAGTCCCTACAGTTTTCTGATCGTTTTTGTCCATGAACTGGCACATTTATATGTATATGAACAGTATGGAAACCGTGTGATGCCTCATGGAAAGGAATGGAAAATGGCTTTTCGTCAGCTTATGCAACCTTATTTTAGTCTGAATATATTTCCTCCAGACATAGAGCATGCACTTTTACAGTATTTGCAAAACGCAAGGGCAGCCAACGGTACTGACCTTAATCTTACACGTGTGCTAAACAATTATGATCATGCTGACCTTGGCACCGTTGAGGTGGAGGCTTTGGCTGATAATACCGTATTCAGTATGCCAGATGGCCGCGTTTTTAAAAAATTGAGCAGAGTGCGCAAACGTTACAAATGTATTTGCATGCAAACCCAAAAGATCTATTTGTTCAATCCTTTAACTCAGGTAATGCCAGTCACCACAGATGCATCATGATAGGTTTTTTATTTAGTGTCATGTCAATCCTACTTTAGCCGGCCCAAGTCTTGATATTTTTTCTCAGATCATTCTAAACTTTATATGTAATTGCCCTGAGATGTCACATATCGTTAGTAGATTGCATTTAACAAATCATTAACAACCCGAAAGGGTGCCTTCTAAAACAGTACATATCAGATATTTACACCTAAGTTAAAGCTTGCAAAATCAATAACCACTCTTTGACTGTGCCATTCGTTTAAGATATAATTTGTACTATTGTGCATAGCAGCCTAGCATCTAAGAGGCTTTACCTGTGTTGCACCATCATATTTAGTGCTTTACATACCTATCTTCATGGAATTTCAGGGAAGCTGATATGGCTGTCTAACTCATTAATTTTCAAAACTTAAATCAGATGTCATGCGATTTATTACATATAATGCCAAAAACTTTCGTGAAATTGAATACATGCGTTACCTTCCAAAACCTTTGCTGGAAGAGATCGACATAGTATCCCGTGTAATACCGTTTAAGACTAATAACTATGTGGTTGATTACCTGATTGATTGGGAGAATTATAAGCATGATCCGATCTATATTCTGAATTTTCCAAATAAAGAGATGCTCAACGAGGATCAATTCGCAAGGTTGAGCCATGCCTATAAAAATTCAAGCTCAAACGGATCATTGGATCAGACCATTTATGATATTAGAATGGAGATGAACCCGCATCCGGCCCAACAGATGACAAATGTGCCCAGCTTAAAAGGTGAAGAGCTTAAAGGTCTTCAGCACAAATACAAGGACATCGTACTGTTTTTTCCCAGCCAGGGGCAAACCTGTCATGCGCACTGTACTTTTTGTTTCCGTTGGCCACAATTTGTTAAAGACCTGGATCTAAAATTCTCCATGCGCGAAATTGAAAAAGTGATCGCATACATCAGGCAGGAAGAAAGCATCAATGAGATATTATTTACTGGGGGCGACCCAATGGTGATGGATCCTCCAACCTTGGATAAATACATTCGTGCCCTTATTGACGCCAAGATACCAAATCTGCAAAACATTAGATTCGGAACCAAGTCATTGTCATACTGGCCTTTTACTTTTATTCCAAGGCTCAATGAAGAAGCACAGGAATTGCTCAATACCCTCAAATACATAAGCGATAGTAGTTTACACCTTGCAATAATGGCCCATTTCAACCATCCCAACGAGTTGGAAACAGAAGTAGTCCAGGAAGCCATTCAAAACCTAAAGGCATGTGGTGCTGAAATAAGGACACAAGCACCTGTTCTGAATCACATCAATAACAAGAGTAATGACTGGGCCCGCATGTGGCAACGTCAGGTTCAGCTGGGACTGATCCCCTATTATATGTTCATTGAGCGTGAAACAGGTCCTTACGAATATTTCAGCATTCCACTTGCAGATGTTTATCGCATGTATCAAAGTGCAATACGTGAAACAGGCAGTTTTGCCAAAACGGTAACCGGTCCGGTTATGTCAGCAGCAAAAGGGAAGGTCCAGATAATGGGCATTGTGAAGAACCCAATAGACAGTAATGATTATTTTATGATGCAATATGTGAGGCATCGGGATTATCGAAAAACATTCAAACCCTTCTTCATGGAGTATGACGAGCGTGCCACTTGGGTAGATCAGCTTGTAGAGGTTCATCCAACTGTCTATGCTGAATAATCATTAATTTTAACAGTAATCTGATGATACAATATGACAAACCAATCAAGGAGCAACCAACACAGCAGCTGGTTGAACCTTTCGATAATGACAGCTTACATATTATTTACGGCAGCCGCACCGGTAATTCTATGGCAGCTGCAACCCTAGCTTATGAGTATGCCAGCCACCTGGGTTTAAATTGTAAACTACACAATATGCAAACCATTGACAAGGGGCACGTCTGTAATATGAAGAATATGCTTATTGCTGTCAGCACGCATGGTGAAGGCGATCCGCCTGCTGTTGTGGAGTCATTCTATCATTTCATGCATTCAGCCGAAGCACCGGATATGACCGGCTGCCGGTTTAGCATTTTGGCCCTTGGCGATAGCAGCTATAAAGATTTTTGTAAAACAGGTCATGATTTTCGGTCGCGCCTGTTGCAACTTGGAGGCAGTGAGACATCTCCACTCGTTGAATGCGATATAGATTATGAGCAAAATGCAATGAACTGGGTGCGCCAGGCTGTTAATGCCTTTGATAAAATACTTCCGTCTACCAAAAAAAGCGAGAAGGAATTTGCTTTCGAAATCAACAAGGTCAATGCGGGTCAGGACAAGCTGTTTTATGCTGATGTTTTAAGAATTAAAACACTTACAAAAGCTGGTTATGAAAAACGTACACTTCATCTGGTGGCCTCAACAAAAAATTTTGGTTCAAATTATCAGCCTGGTGATTCGTTTGGTATATATGCACCAAATTCACGCCTGCTGGTAGATAGATTGCTGAAAACGTTGAACTTTGACGGAACCCATACCGTGCAATCCGGTGGGACAACCAAATTGCTTAAAGAGGCACTCATAAGTGATTTTGAACTGACCATGATCACCCCTGTCGTGGTGGAAAAATACGCTGAAGCTACAAATATTACTTCATTATCTGATTTGGTGAATGATAAAAAAAAGCTGGAGGATTACTGTAAAAATAAGGATGTCCTGGATCTGATCGGTGACTATTCAAGCCCCATCAGGCCTCAACAATTTATTGATACACTCAGGAAACTGAGCCCGCGACTGTATTCTGTTGCCAACAGCCCCCAGGTTTTTCCCGATGAAGTACATTTTACAATAAGCCTGATGGAGTATACCATGAACAATCGGTTGCACCGGGGAGTGTGTTCGACCTATTTTGCTGACCGGATTGAAGCTGGCGATTCAATCCCGATATTTCTTGAAGCCAATGAGAATTTCAGAATGCCCGATGATCCTGACAAGCCAATCATTATGATCGCAACAGGAACAGGCCTGGCTCCATTCAGGGGTTTTCTTCAACAGCGAGCCCATGATCATGCCCAGGGTGATAATTGGCTGATTTTCGGTGACCGGTATTCTAAGAGTGATTTCCTTTACAGAAACGAGATGGAGGCCTATTTCAGCAAAGGTATTTTAACCAAATTCAACACAGCTTTTTCACGCGATCAGGCAGATAAAGTGTATGTACAACACCGTATGTTTGAAAATAGCAAATCACTTTTCAATTGGATACACGAACGTGGGGCATTGGTCTATATTTGTGGAAACAAAAGAACCATGGGCCGATCTGTAAAGGAAGCTCTTGAACACATTATTGAAAAAGAAGGCAGGCTTTCGAAAGCACAAGCCATGGCTTATCTTGAAAAAATGAAAACCGAAAAACGACTGCAAGCTGATTTATATTAACCCGTTCCGCACCGATGCCTGATTGATAGGTTACAAATCAACTGAAATACTGAATCCGTAGAGGGAGGGCTTTGATGGTTGCACAAAGCGCCCACGCAGATGCGGAAACTCAAAATAAATGGCAGAATACTCCGTGCCTAACAAGTTCTTTGCCCACAAGTCGAGCTTTAGGCCGCCTCTTTTGATTCCAAACTTAAAATCAAGCAATCCGTAGGCATCCTGCAACTGCGTGTTGGCAACATTCCAGTAGTGCTTGCCTATGGACCGGAAGTTCAGTGACAGATCAATCCTTTCGGCAATAGCGTTTTCAGGGAGGTTAAAGCGCTTTCCCAACTGCAGCGAGAAAGTGTTACGTGGCACAAATGGAATATAGTTGTCATCATAGTTTAATGTTGAATCAACAGGATAGGCCACAAAGCGGGCATCAGTGAGGCCATAGCTGAGTTTAGCTGTGAAATTTTTAAAGGGTTTTGCATACAAACTAAGTTCAATGCCCTGACTAACAGACTCCCCTGCGTTTTTAATCATGAAATCAAGCCCGTCAGGCGTGCGTTGCAATATTTGCTGATTAGTCCACTTAATATAAAAGAGTGTGGCATCTGCTGACAATCTGCCTTGAAAAAAGGCCGAACTTGCACCAATTTCATAATTTGTGCTGGTTTCAGGTTCATATTCCAAATGATTGATCAGGTCTTCATCACGATATAGATTAGCATTATAACCTCCATTATTATATGCTTGTGATGTTAAAAAGTAGAAATTGGTATTATTGTCCAAGGCATAGTTGATTGTAAACTTTGGCGTAGTTTGGCCATACTCCATCGGTACAAACAGGGTATCAGTGAGATAATTCATTTGTCCATTGTTAAAGAGATCATTTCTGTAAATCAAGCGATGCTGCTCACCAGTCATCCTTATGCCAAATGTAGCAGAAAGGCCTTTGACAAGTATATCATTATAAGATACCTGTGCAAACATAGTCATACCCTGTTTGTTGTTGTAAAAATTGGTAAGGTGAACCTTGTTCGGCTCCAAGTCGTCGAATCTATTATTCCTGTCCAACTGTTGAAAAAAGATATAAATACCTGCCAACCATTCCAGTTGTTGGTTGGGTTTTGCTTTAAGCATCACCTCCTGCGAAAACATATGCTGCAGTTGGGTTTGAGTAAACTGAAAAACCGGACTTGCTGAAAAATCATAGTCGGCTTCTTCAAAACCATCAAGGTATTGATATGCAGATGTTGCAATCATGTCAAGTATATCAGCATTGTACTCAAGAACGAGTGCATTAGATAAAAGATCGCGATTATATCTGAAGGGAGCATCAAAATTGATTTCACCGGGCTTGTTATTCTCATCAAGCATTGCTATTGGGAGGCCACCCTGACGATTGTACTCAAACGTCAACCGGTTTTCTATTGAAAAATTATTCGATAGCCGCCAGATAATCCTGTTCCTCAATCCGAAACTAATCAAATGGTCAACACTTTTATCATCATATACATTCGTATAGTAACCATCCCTCTGCTGGTAATTAAAAGAAACGGAATAGGCAAATCTTTCAGATATCTTTAACAAATGATTGATCCCGCCCTGGTAGTTGCCATAGTTGCCAACTGATAGCTTGACTTTGGTTCCCTGATGCTCAAAAGGCGATCTCGAAATAATGTTGATTGCACCGCCCATGGTATTGCGTCCAAACAGAGCACCCTGGGGTCCGCGAAGCACTTCAATACGATCAATATCAAGCAAGTTAAAATCATACACTGCTTCGTCAAAGTAAGCGATGTTGTCTACAAACAAGCCTACGGCCGGTTCATTAAAAAACGAACCAATACCCCTTAAAAAAACAGAAGTGGTTTTCCTTGTGCCAAAATCAGGAATAAAAAGGTTTGGCGACCAGGCACTTAAGTCTTTAATCGTTTCGATTCCGAGCAGATCAATTTCTGTCCCTTTCAAAACAGTGGCATTGCCTGTAACGGCATGCTTGGTTGATTGCTGTTTTGGTGAACCAATTATATTGTTTTTTGTCTGAACAATTGTGGCACTCAGGCTATCCTCAGTTAGCTGGGTTGATTGTGCTGTACCGGTAAAACCTGCCGGAAGAATGGTCAGGGCTACTAAAGTTGCTTGTAAGGAAAGGTATCGAATCCGCATATTTATAATTATTACTGAAAACTCCTCTAATTTATAACTTTTTAGCTCATCTAAAACAGCACATCTAAATTCAATTGGTATTTGTTAACTTCAGCTTATCATGCTGCTATCTAATATAAGGCAAAACCATTAAAGGGTAATTGGCGAGTGTACAAATCGCACCATACTGCAAATGTATTTAAAAAGACATTGGTGGAAAAGGTACATGAACATCTGTTTGTTTTTTATCTGACTTGTCAGTAATAGAGAATATTGAGTTCGGGCCTTTTTGAATTCCAATTCTGAATTCGTCTTGGACTTATTCGTGTATTATAACATTTCACGTGTTTAAGGGCAGGCAAATTTTCCACATGATTGGTATTGCGTACCCTGGTGTTGTAGAAAGATAAATCTTCGAGTTCCTCAAGATCAGCCAGTGGCTTCAGGTTACGAACTGAAGTTCCTGAAATATTTAATTTCTTAAGTGATCTAAGTTGAGTGATCACCGCAATATCCGATACCGGCGTGTTTTCAATATTTAAAAATTCCAGGTTTGACAGGCCTTTCAATGGTTGAAGATTCGCTACCGGATTGTTGGGTAGTTCCAATTCAAGCAGATTATGATGTGTTGCTATCGGTTCCAGATCAGCAATGCCTGTGGAGCTAAATGCAAGCCTCTCTAAATCAGGTAATGCATTAAGAGGCTCAAGCGACTGAAATACCACACCCCCAAACTCAATCATTTTTTGATTGGCTACCCTCTGTAATTGTTCAGGTGAAGGTTTGGTTGATACAATAACATATGATTCAAATGCATCCCGCCAGTGTAATGGAAGATTGTTCCACCATTCTGCTAATTTTTGGGTTTGATACACTACTAAAACCTGTGGCAGATATTTGCGCAATCGTTGTACAGCATTTTGCGTCAAACGGCTATTATCGGCCAGTACCAATTTGAGGCTGGCAAGGTTTACAAGTGGATCCAGGTTTTCTACCCTGGTGTGTGTGATATTCAATTGTTCCAGCGCTAACAAACTACTTAATGGCTCTAGATTACTGATCCTGGTAGAAGAAATGTCAAGCTCGCTCAACTCACTCAAACCGATAAGCGGGCTAAGGTCAACAATTTCAGTTTGGCTAAGCGATAGATATGAAAGATTAGAAAATCTTCCGACAGGCTGTAGGTTTTGTAAAAATCTATTGCCCGATAAATCCAGCCTACTAATGGTAATGATCTCGTGCAGTTCTTCGGTGCCCGGGCTTGTTGTTTTTCCGGTTTGCTCTGCCAGCAGTGCCTTCCAATAGATGGGTAGGCTGTTCCACCAGGAGGATAATTCTTCAGTTTCAAAAATTACCAGGCTCCCCGGGTTGTTACGCATGAAACTGATAGCCTCGCCATTACTTACAGTGGTCTTGTCGCAATAAATTTTTCGAATGCTTGTTTTCCCGTTTAAAGGTGACAGATCAGCCACCCGGGTATTGCTAAACTGCACAATCGACAAGGCTGGCAAGTTAATCAGAGGTTCTAGAGAAGTTATTCCTGTATGTTCAAAATTAAGCATTTGTAACTCGCTCAATTGCTCCAGTGGACTAAGATCAGTTACTTCAGTATTCCCAATATCGAGCAACCTGAGGTTTTTCAAGCCGGAAAGCGGGGATAGGTTTGTTATCCTTGTATTTCCGGCACGAAGACTTATCAAGCTGCTCATGCCCGCCAGTGGTGTCAGCGATGAAATATTTGTATTGAAGCAATAGAGTTTTTCTAGCTGGCGATATTCGCTTAACGGCTCCAGATCATCAATGGAAGTGTCAAAACAATAGATCTCTTTTACATTAACCGAGTATCGCAACGGCGTGAGATCACTCACTTCAGTACCCGACATATAAATGGCGTCCAGCTCATTAAGATTACGTAAGGGTAACAAATCATCAATGGGTGTATTTGAAAAGTCAACAACCCTTAAGTTGGTGAGTTGCTCCAGCGGCTCAAGGGTTGTAAATTGCTGCTTATAAGCTATATTAATTTCTGTTTTTTGAGTGAAATTCCGCAATTCCCTGTATATGTATGACATATCGGTTTTGGTAGTGTCAGGGCGGTAAACCTGCAAGGTGTCAACAAGATATAACAAGGTGTCGGGTGGCCTACCATGCAACAGATGGGAATAGGCCATGGTTAAGGTATCTTCGCCCATCACCATAAGGGTATCGCGCAAGATGAGGTTATACGGCCGCATCATTACAATTCCCTGAGGCACCAAACTGTAGAGTTGATCAAATGGCAGTGTATCATGTAATATCACCTTTTCGCCAAAATAGCTTTTCCAGGCAAGGGGCATCTCATTCCACCAGTTGCGGAGTTCCTCCTGTTCATTCAGTCTTGTGGTGTAAAAGCTGACTATGGATAATTCCTTCCGGAAAGGATCAAGATTAATCTCAAGAAATCGCTGTCGCCGTGAAGAAACTGTATCTCCTGCAATGGTTTTACCCCTAAGTGTACGAATCAGCTCCACCCTGAAAAATAATTCACCCAACTCATTGATCATTTGCTCAGTTTTAAGGATCTCAAAGCTGAAACTTACATTCCTGAAAAAGAAATCAATATCCTTCAGATATGCCTGCACGTCTTTATTCAGCGGTATATCCCTGTTTTCATCCAGGTCATCTTCTATTTGTACCTTATCATCCCGGAATATCTTCAGGTAGCTGTCGTTGATGATAATTTCCTTTTCCTGAACTGTTGATTCCGGATGGCCAATAAAGTTCAGCGTTTCTTCAAGGTATTTGATCAGTTGTTGTGATTGTTTGTTGTATTCATCTATTTCCGCTGCGCTAAGCAGACTGCTTTGTTGAGCAAACCCGGCACTGCTGCATATCCAAATCATTACTAAGAAAAAGGTACAACGGAAAAGTTTTATCATGGTTCATAAAATTTAAGTAGAACTTGTTTTTCTTCTGCATCCATATAGATCAAATTCGAGATAAGCCAGCCCGAATTCATACCGGCCCGGTTGAAATACGAAACCTCAAAATACCAGTTTTCGATCTGGAAGATATGAAATTTCAACTGATCGATGGTATGAAACTTCATATTGCCTTTCTTAAGCTCATATATAAATAAAGTCAGGTAATCAGGCGAAAAATCTTTATAAGCATAATAATCAATAAATTCCGGTTTTTGAAATGCCTTGTGGATGTTCATAAAGTCCAGCTCATGACTCATAGGGTGCAAAAAATGTTTTTCTCCTTCCTGTGAATCTCCTTTAGGGAACAGACGGCTGAAGGCTGGGTAATACACATTGGTGAGCACCCATTTTGAGCCCAGATTTTCCTTTTCAATCATTAAGAACAAAATGATGTCCACCTCACGGCCATTATGAATAAACTTGGTTGAAAGCTCAGCATACCATCTGCCATTTAAAAATTCCAGATAGGATTCATTTCCTTCAAGTGTCAGATCATCAATAAAATAATCACGTAAAGCACTTGATGTGCGGCGATTTTCCTGATCAAAAAGTAGTGGAAGTAGTTGGCGGCGCTTGTCAGTTTCACGATATTCAAGACTGTTTGGATGATACTTTTTCCCAAATTGATCCTCTTCATTATTGAACCGGCTGAAAAACTGACTTACCTGTTTGGTCATGGCATAAAGTTCAATCTCATCGATTTCAAATTGGCCGGCTGTTTTTGTTTGGCCAATAACCGATGAACAATGAAAACATATGAAAATCAGAAAAAAGGTGAATTGATTCATGATGGAGCTTTCAATTGGCAAAAATAGTCAAGGGAGATTAATAACGTCATCTGAGTGGCTTATATTTTCATTCTGCAAAGATCATTTATTGAGTTTTGTAATGGAAATTTTAGCCATCATTGTTTAAGTTCGGCGCAGACACAGACAAAGGCTGTTTGTAGCACTACAGTTGGCTGTTAAAGGCCTTACATAGTAACACAACGTTGAAAAGGGTTTCGATAAAAAAGGTTTACAGCGGAATATTACCGTGCTTTTTAGGCGGATTGTTCTTCGACTTATTCTGAGTCATTTCCAGTGCCTGAATAAGTTTGATTCGTGTTTGTCGTGGATAAATGATCTCATCAATATAACCAAGTGCCGCAGCCTTGTAAGGACTGGCAAAAGTTTTTCGATAATCATCGATGACTGTTTGACGTTCATTCTCATCGATTTTGTTTTTATAGATGATATTCACAGCACCTTCAGGTCCCATCACGGCTATTTCTGCAGTTGGGTAGGCATAATTAATATCAGCACCGATATGCTTGCTCGACATCACATCGTATGCGCCTCCATAAGCTTTTCTGGTTATTACGGTGATCTTCTGTACGGTGGCTTCAGCAAAGGCATACAACAATTTTGCACCATGTTTGATGATCCCGCCAAACTCCTGTGTTGTTCCGGGTAAGAAGCCAGGAACATCAACAAAAGTAACGAGTGGAATGTTAAAAGCATCGCAAAAACGAACAAATCGTGCAGCTTTTATTGAGCTCTCAATATCAAGCACTCCGGCAAAGCTTGCAGGTTGATTGGCCACAACCCCAATCGGTTTGCCCCCCAGGCGTGCAAACCCTATAATAATGTTTTTGGCGTTATACGGCTGGATTTCAAAAAAGTTGCCATCGTCAATCGTTTTGGATATGATATCGAGCATATCATAAGGTTTGTTGGGATCATCGGGGACGATGCTATCCAAGCTTTGCTCCTCACGGTAGATATTATCGGTACAAACCTTAACCGGCGGGTCTTCCATATTGTTTGATGGCAGGAATCCGATCAGTTCACGGAGCATCATCATGGCTTGCTCATCATCTTCGGCCATGAGGTGTGCTACACCGCTTTTGCTGTTGTGTGTCATAGCACCGCCCAGTTCCTCTTTGGTCACCTCTTCGTGTGTTACGGTCTTGATCACATCGGGCCCGGTGACAAACATATACGAAGTTTCCTTAACCATCATAATAAAATCGGTGATGGCCGGTGAATATACTGCGCCTCCGGCACAAGGCCCTAGTATGGCCGATATTTGTGGTATCACACCTGATGACATCACATTCCTGTAAAATATATCTGCATAGCCTCCCAGGCTTTCCACACCTTCTTGTATTCGGGCACCACCTGAATCGTTAAGCCCAATCACAGGGGCTCCCATACGCATTGCAAGGTCCATGATCTTTACGATCTTATCGGCATTTGCGCGGCTGAGTGATCCTCCAAACACCGTGAAATCCTGCGCAAAAACATAAATGAGCCTGCCGTCTATTTTACCATATCCGGTCACAACGCCATCACCGAGAATCTTTTGCTTGTCCATGCCAAAGTCCGTGGCGCGGTGGGTCATGAATTTATCAATTTCAACAAAAGTTTCAGGGTCCAACAGGTCATTGATACGTTCACGTGCTGTTTTGCGGCCTGCCGCATGCTGTTTCTTAATACGCTCTTCGCCACCGCCCAGCTCGGCAAGGTGGTTATTTTCTTCCAGTAACTTAAATTTGTTTTCTTGTGACATGTTCTTATGGTTTAATGATATTCTCTGCCTGATTATTCAATGATGATCATGGGCTGATCCCCGTTTACATTATCTCCCTCTTTAACAAGAATCTTCTTGATCACCCTGTCTTGCTTCACCTTATATTCACTTTCCATTTTCATAGCAGAAACGATTATTACTGTTTCACCTGCTTTGACTTGATCACCTTCTTCAACAAGTATTTTTACCACTTTGCCTGGCATGGGCGAACTGATATTGGCCTGATCTTCGCCTATATCCTGCCGGCGATTCATCTGGTACTTGGTTTCAGCATCTATAATCTCCACATCAAAAGTTTCGTAAAGTGTATTCACCGTATAGGCTTTGGCATTTTTCCCTGGCACAAGCTCTACATTGAATGAGCGGTTATCCAGTATAATACTGTATACGCCTTCTTCCACCTCTGCAATATCCAGGTCAAATACTTTATTATCAAGGCTGACTTGAATGCGGTCACCTTCGCGGCTTAGCAGTTCCACCGAGCTTGTACGGTCATTGATTTTGATTTCGTATGACATGATTTTGATATTTAGATGGTTGTGATTTTTTTATAAAAGATTTACATCCGTAAGACAGCACGTTTACGTCCAAAGTCTTTCCAGTTATTGCCCAGCTCATTTCCCATATGTTGAGGCTGAAGCTTGCCAAGTTTGGTGATATAATCTACAAAAGCTGTGATGGCAGCTACGTCTTCACAACGATCGGTACAATTCTGCCTGGGTTGAAGGTATTTTTGATTTTCTTCAATAAAATGTGTATTGTACTTCCCTTCAATGAATGCAGGAACTTCGATGATCCGGCTCAGGTAGGGTATGCTGGTTTTAACTCCTGTAATCTTGTATGCATACAATGCCCTTCTAAGGCGTGCGATGGCTTCTTTTCGGTTTGCTCCCCATACGATAAGCTTCGAGATCATCGGATCATAATATATAGGAATCTCATAACCCACATAAACATATCCATCGTGCCTTACTCCCAGGCCAAGAGGTTCAGTAATATGCTTGATCATACCGGGCGAAGGCATAAAATTGTTGTCCGCATCCTCAGCATAGATTCTCACTTCGATGGCATGCCCATTTTGGCGAAGGTCTTGCTGCTTAAAAGACAACTCCATCCCATTGGCGATATTGATCTGTTCCCTGACAAGGTCAACACCTACAACACGTTCCGTTATTGGATGTTCCACCTGCAGGCGGGTATTCATTTCCAGGAAATAGTAATTCAGGTTATCATCAACGATGAACTCAATGGTGCCGGCACCGGCATAATCAACAGCCTGGGCAGCAGCGACTGCATCGGCCCCCATTTTCATCCGGACTTCAGGCGTCATAATAGGTGAGGGGGTTTCTTCTACTACCTTTTGGTGACGACGCTGTACAGAACATTCCCGCTCAAACAAGTGAACAGTGTTTCCATGTTTGTCTCCAAGCACCTGAAACTCGATATGATGAGGTGATTCAATATACTTTTCTATATAAACAGCATCGTCACCGAAAGCCGATTTTGCTTCTGATCTGGCTGCACTTACGGAACTGATGATCTCTGATTCCTTTTTCACCAGCCGCATCCCTTTACCACCTCCTCCGGCACTGGCTTTAATCATTACAGGCAATCCGATCTCCTTGATTGTTTCAATGGCGGTCTTAATATCATGAATAGGTTCAGTGGTGCCGGGCACCACAGGCACACCCGCAGCAATCATGGTTTTTCGAGCCGTGATCTTATCGCCCATGGTTTCAATAGCATATGGCGAAGGACCGATAAAGATGATGCCTGCCTGTTCACATTCTTTGGCAAAGTGAGCATTCTCTGATAAAAATCCATAGCCCGGATGGATGGCATCAGCACCTGATTTGACTGCCACATCAATAATTTTGTCAATGCGCAAATAGCTTTCTGAGGAAGGAGAAAGGCCAATAAAATAAGCCTCATCTGCATAGCGTACATGCATGGCTTTGCGGTCGGCTTCAGAATATACCGCAATGGTTTCAATTCCCATTTCGCGACAGCTACGCATCACACGCAAAGCGATCTCTCCACGGTTTGCAACAAGTACTTTTTTGATCATGCTTAATGGATAAAGTTATTGTATTTCAATAAGTAGCACTCAATTCTTATGTTTAAAAGGCGGGTAAATATATAGAAATTCTCAAATATGAACTTTTTTTAAACCTTTATGTCACCTTGCCTCATTACTTGAGAATTTAATCCATTACAAGAATATTTTGTGAATTGATCAGATAAGTATTACTTTTGCGGCCAGATTAAACGAAACATCAAGCCATTATGCCTGAAGCACTTGTTAGTATTTTTTCAGGAAGAGCAACCAGATACCTGGCCGAAAAGATTGCTGACTGCTATGGCTGTGCACTTGGAAACACAATTGTCACTGATTTTTCTGATGGCGAATTTCAACCTTCCTATGAAGAAAATGTCCGTGGGCGAGATGTGTTTTTAATTCAATCAACCTTTCCGCCTTCTGATAACCTGCTTGAACTGCTTATGCTGGCAGATGCGGCGCGCAGGGCCTCGGCGAGAAAGATTATTGCAGTAATTCCTTATTTTGGATTTGCCAGGCAAGATCGTAAAGATAAACCCCGCGTCACCATTGCTGCTAAACTGATCGCCAATCTGTTAATCACTGCCGGAGTAGACCGCATTATTACCATTGATTTGCATGCTGACCAGATACAGGGATTTTTCGATGTGCCGGTTGACCATGTTTATGCGTCAAATATTTTTCTTCCCTATATTGAGAGTCTCAAGTTACCCAATCTTACCATGGCATCACCTGATACCGGAGGCACGCGCCGCGCCGCTTCCTATGCCAAAATGCTGGGAACCGGTTTTGTGATCTGTTATAAACAGAGGGCAAAGCCTAATGTGGTTGAAAATATGGCACTTATTGGAGATGTGGAAGGAAAAGATGTCATACTTATTGATGATATCATCGATACGGCCGGCTCCATCACCAAGGCAGCAGAACTTATTATGGATGAGGGCGCCAGTAGTGTACGTGCTTTCTGTACCCATGCAGTTTTCTCGGGAAAGGCCTATGATCGATTAGAAAGTTCACCCTTTTCGGAGGTGGTGGTCACTGACACCATTCCCCTTCGGAAACAAAGCAGTAAAATAAAAGTATTGTCAACAGCCGAATTGTTTGCTGAAGTGATCCACCGTGTGGAAAACTACCAATCAATCAGCTCGTTGTTCAAATTCTCAACTAAATAAATCATTCATTAACCGTTTTTTATTATGAAAAAAGTATCATTGAGCGGTTCTCCAAGGGAGAACGTAGGGAAAAAAGATGCTAAAGAAGTCCGTAGCCAGGGTAAGGTACCTTGCGTTTTATATGGAGGCAAAGAGCAGGTTCATTTTAGTCTGGATGCCAGTGAATTTAAAACACTTCTTTTTACACCCGACACATTTTTAATTGAAATTACCATTGATGGTAAAGTTCATCAGACCATATTGCAGGATATTCAATATCATCCTGTAAGCGATAAAGTATTGCATGCCGACTTTTTTGAAATTCAAAAAGGCAAGCCAATCACTGTTGCTTTACCGGTAGCCCTTACGGGAACCTCACCAGGTGTAATTCAAGGAGGAAAGATGAGGGTAAAAATAAGAAAACTTAAAGTAAAAGGCCTGCTTGATGACATTCCGGAAAAAATTGAGATCAGCATAAACAAACTCAAAATAGGACAGTCGGTAAAGGTGAAAGATGTTCAGCTGGAAAAGCTGAGCCTGGTTGATCCGGCAAGTGCAGTCATAGTTGATGTTAAAACGGCACGTGGTTTATCTGCCGAAGAGGAAGAGGCCGAAGAGGCAGAAGCCGCTAAAGAGGCCCAGACGGAAGAAGAAGGCACGGAAAAACCTCAGGAATAAATTATTCGTTCATAATTACGAAACAAACCAAAGGCAAGGAATGATCGTTCTTTGCCTTTTTCTATTTTTGTATGCCATTGCACAATACCTTTGAAATTAAACACTGATTAAAAATATACTGGCAGCAAGATAATATAATCATTATTAGAACAAAATTGATTTCACAGTGAAATTCCTGATTGCCGGACTTGGAAACATTGGAGCTGAATATGCGGGTACACGCCACAACATTGGTTTTGCGGTGGTGGATGCTTTATGTGAAGATCATTCAGCTGCATTTGAAACACGACGGCTTGCACAAAGAGCAACTACCAAGTATCGTGGCCGCACCCTCGTATGCATAAAGCCAACCACTTATATGAATCTGAGTGGGAAAGCCATTCAGTATTGGTTACGACAAGAAAACATTCCACTTGAAAACCTGCTGGTGGTGGTGGATGATATTGCCTTGCCCCTGGGAATGCTACGCATGAAAACCAAGGGTGGGGATGCGGGCCATAACGGCCTTATTCACATTATTGAAACTTTGAACACCACCCAGTTTGCACGTTTACGCTTTGGCATTGGTGATGATTTTCCCCGTGGCAGACAGTCAGATTATGTGCTTGGGACATGGACCAGGCAGGAAATTGATTTAATAAGCCCTCGTATCCCTGTGGCTGTAGAAATGATCAAAAGCTTTGTTACCATTGGACCCGAGCGCACTATGGGACAATATAACAATAAGTAATTAATTACCGGTCGAAAAGATTGTGAGTGGATGTATTAAGAACGCAGTCTGTTGTGTAAAATGCCAGGCAATTCATGAATGTTTATTCTTTCCTGCATCATGCTGTCACGATCACGCAAAGTAACTGTATTGTCTTCCAGGCTTTGATGGTCAACCGTTACACAATAGGGAGTCCCAATGGCATCATGACGGCGGTAACGACGTCCGATGGCATCTTTCTCTTCATAATGACACATGTAATCAGGCTTGAGCGTGTCAAGTATTTCACGAGCCTTTTCGGGCAAACCGTCCTTTTTGACCAGGGGTAAAATTGCAACTTTGTATGGTGCTAGTATGGCGGGTAGCTTGAGAACAACCCGCTCAGAGCCATCCTCCAGTTTTTCTTCATGATAGGCATGACTCAACATAGCCAGGAACATGCGATCAAGCCCAATGGATGTTTCAACCACATAGGGAACGTAGCTCTCATTTATTTCAGGGTCAAAGTACTGGAGTTTCTTTCCAGAAAATTGCTGATGGGCAGCCAGGTCATAGTCTGTCCTTGAGTGGATACCCTCCAGTTCCCTGAATCCAAATGGAAATTCAAACTCGATATCAGCTGCGGCATTGGCATAATGTGCCAGCTTTTCGTGGTCGTGAAAGCGGTATTTTTGAGCCGGTATACCCAGCGAAAGGTGCCAATTCATACGTTCCTTTTTCCAGTAATCATACCACTTAAATTCTTCACCCGGGCGCACAAAAAACTGCATCTCCATCTGCTCAAACTCGCGCATACGAAAAATAAATTGCCTGGCAATGATCTCATTTCTAAAGGCTTTCCCGGTCTGGGCTATGCCAAACGGTATTTTCATCCTTCCTGACTTTTGTACATTCAGGTAATTCACAAAAATACCCTGAGCAGTTTCAGGTCTGAGAAAAATATGGCTGGCACCATCAGCTGTGGCACCTATTTGGGTTGAAAACATTAAGTTGAATTGGCGCACTTCGGTCCAGCTGCGTGATCCCGAGATCGGGCAAACAATTTCTAAGTCTTCGATAAGCTGCTTGATGGCCGACAGATCATTGTTGTCCATGGCGCCATACAAGCGCTTGCTAATATCAGCAATTTGTTCATTGTACCCTAATACGCGTGGATGAGTTGAAATAAACTGTTCACGGTTAAAACTGTCGCCAAATCGTTTTTCAGCCTTTTCGATTTCCTTGTTGATCTTGCCTTCAATTTTCGCGAGGTGGTCTTCCACCAATACATCGGCACGGTAACGCTTTTTTGAATCCTTGTTATCGATGAGCGGATCATTGAAAGCATCAACATGGCCGGAGGCTTTCCATGTGGTGGGGTGCATAAAAATGGCTGAATCCAGTCCCACAATGTTTTCGTGCATTTGCACCATGGATTTCCACCAGTAGTTTCGGATGTTGTTTTTTAATTCTACACCATTTTGGCCATAGTCATAAACGGCACTCAGGCCATCGTATATCTCACTCGACTGAAAAACAAACCCATACTCCTTGGCATGAGCTATTATCTTCTTAAAAAAATCTTCCTGATTTATCATGGCGCAAAAATAGAAAAATTGCGTGCTGTTTAAACAGTAGTCTCTAAAACAAAATAATCAACTGTATCTGCTGGTAAGTCAAAAATTATCCCTCCGAGGCCTAATATGAATTTTGTGTGGTGATCATAAAACTACTCATAAGTTTTTAGAATGCTTAACAGCTTGAAAAAAGCATTTTCATTCTGCAATAACTGACTTTGAGTATCCCAAACTAATTCATTCTCCACTAAATATTCAGTAAAAGAAATCTGCCCGGAATACAATAGTTCTAAATTACTTTTCGAAACTGTTTCCTCTTTCATGATATGTCTCATTTGCTCGTAAGTTTCTTTCAAAATCAACATTTCAGAATACAAAGCCGAGACTTGCATCTTTACCTCACTTTCTTGCTGTAATAGATTTGCCTTATACCACTTGGTCTGAAGTTTTGCGTGCTTCACACTATTTGTATTTTGCCATAATGGAACACTAATGCCTGCATGAAAACCCTGCAATTTCTGGTCAAGAAAAATTTCGGATTTGTAGCCCGCTTCAAATGAAGGCAAGCTATTCATTCTTTGATACATGACTTCATTTTCTGCTTGCTTAATGCCCAGCTGCGCCATCACCAAATCAGGGTGGTTTACGGACAGATTTGATAGAAGCGTATCCAATTCTGGAACTTCCCAATCCAAGGGATATTCGAATATAAAATCTTCGATAGCGCTGTTCCCACTTAGTTGCTGCAGATATTGTTTTTGAATTTCTAGATCGGACTGAACATTTTGCCATTCAGCTTGAATACCAATATTATAAATGCGAGCTTTGTCGAATGCAGGTTTTGATATTTCCCCTCCTTCAAATCCTTTTTGCATATTGGAAACCAGCTTTTCTGCATCATCTTTTCTTGTTTTTAAGAATGCAGCCTTTTTTTTGAGCCAAACCATTTTGAACCATCCTGAACGGGCTAAATGCAGAATTTCTCTTTTTTCTTTTTCTGCAAATGCCAGATTCTGCTGAAAGGAGAGCTTCTGAATGGCTGCTTTTGATGTATAATACCCTGGCAATTTAAAAGATTGGCTAATTTCTAATTCCCGCTGGTTGCCAATGCTCTCTGAACTACCCCACAGATAGTTGTACTTCACTTCCGGGTTATTTGGATAAAAACCGGTTTTTGCTTTTCTTTCCTCCGCATCTACCCATTTTTGCAAGGTGACTAAACGCGGATTGTTTTGCTCAACGTTATGCATAAAGCTTTCAAACGACTGTCCCAATCCTGCGATAGAAATTGCAAGAAATAGTATGGTTGATTTTATTTTAATCATTATATAGTCTCCTTTCTTTTAACCAAATAATACACTGCAGGAACAATAAATACATTCAATAAAGTAGAACTAAATAAACCACCAAGAATTACTGCTGCCATAGGGCTTTGTATTTCATTTCCCGGCTTGTCGCCGGTAATTGCCAGAGGGATCAAGGCAAGTGCTGCGGTCAATGCTGTCATTAATATCGGGTTCAGTCTGTCGAGCGAGCCATGAATTATGGCTTTAAGTAATGGTTCACCTTCATCTATAAGGTTATTGTATCGCGACACCAGAAGAATTCCGTTTCGGGTTGCAATACCAAACAATGTAATAAACCCTATGATGGCAGGAATGCTCAGCATACCCGAGGTTAACCAAATACTAACTACACCACCAATCAGGGCTAAGGGCAGGTTGAGCAATATCACTGCTGAAACCGAGATGTTTCGGAACTCCATATACAAAAGCAGAAAGATGATAAGAATGGCTAGCAATGAAGTATAGAAAAGTAATCCTGCAGCTTTTTCCTCGCTTTCGAACTGTCCTCCATATTCAATATGGTAACCCTCAGGAAGGCTGATGTTCTTTTTGATGTTGTTTTGTACATCAATCACCACCCCGTGCAAATCCCGGCCGGATACATTGGCAGAGACCACCACTTTGCGTTGCACATTTTCACGACTAATGGTATTTGGTCCGGATACAGAAACAATATCTGCCACTTCTTTTAAGGAAACTTTCTTGCCATCGTGTGTGTCGATAAGGGTATTTTTAACAGCCTCTATGGATTGTCGATAACGGTTGTTATAGCGTAACACCAAATCAAAGCTCATGTTGCCTTCGTACACATCCGAAACTTTCTTCCCTGCAAAAGCCACATCAATAAATTCGGCAAATTCATTCACTGGAATTCCGTATTGTTTAAGTATCTCACGCTTAGGTTTAATCTGCATTTGAGGAATTTCAACCTGTTGTTCTACATTCAAATCTACCAATCCTTCAATACCAGAGATATTGGTTTTTATTTGATTGGCCAGCGAGAACATTTTCTGCAAATCGGTTCCGAAAACCTTGATGGCGATATTTGCCCTTGTGCCGGATAGCATGTGATCGATTCTATGCGACAAAGGCTGACCAATAGTAATGTTAATGCCCCGAATGGTACCAAAACGGTTTCGCAATTCTTCCAGAAAATCTTCTTTTGAGCGACCATTCAACGTGAAAGGGACATCAATCTCTGAAGAAAATACACCCTGGGCATGTTCGTCCAACTCGGCGCGACCGGTACGTCGAACAACAGTATTGATTTCTTCCATTTCGAGCATCTCTTTCTCCAGCAATAGGTTCATTTTGTTGCTTTCATCCAGAGAAATGCCCGGTAAGCTTACTGTACTTAAGGTGAGCATCCCTTCATTAAATTCGGGCAGGAAGCTTCGTCCCAGATTGAAAAGCACAATCATAGAAGCTATAAACAGAGCCCCGGCGATACCAATCATTGATTTTTTAAAGTTCAGCAAATATTCCAATGTCTTGCCGTATTGGCGGTTGAGCCAGCGTACCCAGCGACTGCCAGTCTTGTGACCTGCCAATTGCTTGTCGCTTGTAAGCAAGTAACTGCAAAGTACAGGTGTAAGTGTAAGAGCCACTACCAGCGATGCAAACAAGGATACAATGAAAGAAATCCCCAAAGGTTTTAGCATGCGACCTTCCATTCCTGAAAGAAAAAACAAGGGAATAAAAGCTACAATAATAATAAGTGTGGCATTTAGAATAGACACTCGTATTTCTTTTGAAGCATTATAGATGACCTTGAGTTTAGATTCCTGCCGGTCTTTTGGCAAACGGTTGTTTTCCTTGAGCCTTTTCAGCACATTATCTACATCAATAATGGCATCGTCAACCAATGCACCAATTGCAATAGCCATGCCTCCCAGCGACATGGTGTTGATTGTTAATCCCAACCATTTTAAGGTGATAATTGCCACCAGTAATGATAAGGGTATGGCTATTAATGAGATGACCGTTGTTCGGGTATTCAACAGGAACAGAAACAGGATAATCGTAACGAACAATCCACCTTCAATTAAAGCACGAGTTACATTGTCAACAGCTCTGATAATAAAATCGGATTGACGGAAAATATCGGTTCTGATTTTAATATGCGCAGGCAGCGCTTCCTGCAAACTTAAGATGGCTTCATCGATGTTTTCGGTTAAAACAAGCGTGTTGGTGTTGGGTTGTTTCAACACCATCATAACCACCGCTGGTTTGCTGTTCAAATACGCTGCACCAATTTTTGGTGAAGTGCCTGTCTTTATGGTGGCTACATCATTAATTGAAATGGGGTTGCCGTTATTTACCTTGATGACCGAATTGCCAATTTCATCTAGATTGTTGGTGCGGATAACACCGCGAATGATATATTCATTTCCAAAATCATTCAGAAAACTGCCAGTTGCGTTTTGGTTCAGGTGCTCACAGGCCTTAAATAGTTCGGAAAGTGAAATCCCATAATAATCCATTTTTTCAGGGTCGGCTTCCACAATGTACTGTTTGAAATCACCACCCATGACCACTACCTGGGAAACACCACCAATGGAAAGTAGGCGGTTCCGGATTTGCCAGTCTGAAATCGTCCTCAGATCCATGGGTGAAATAGAATCAGACGAAACCGAAATGACCATGATCTCTCCAATAATGGATGATTGTGGGGCAAGTGTTGGATTACCGGCATTTTCAGGCAGTCGTTCTGTTACTGTCGCCAGCTTTTCACTAATAATCTGACGGGCCTTAAAAATATCGATATCCCATTCAAAATCAACCCATACTATTGATATTCCGGTTGCCGATGACGAACGCACCCTGCGCACATCAGTTGCCCCGTTAACTGCTGTTTCGATTGGAAATGTTACCAAACGTTCCACCTCTTCGGTTGCCATACCATGTGCTTCTGTTAAAACCACTACTGTTGGGGCAGTAAGGTCCGGAAAAACATCTACTTCCATTTGTGTTGCCACATAACTTCCTCCCAACAGTAAGATGAAAGCCATAAACAACACTAGAAGCCTGTTTTTAAGACTGAAATCTATTAATTTGTCAAGCATTTTTTCAGTTTTTTTGTTGGATTGTTAATTATTGATAGATGAATAATTCCCTCAACCACCTATCCCTAATGCGTATGGCCATGAAGTGGTAACTTCCCGGACATAGCTGCCAATTTGATTTGATAAGCCCCTTTGGTTACGATTCTTTCACCAACCGACAATCCAGAAGTAATCTCTGTCAAAACCCCATCGTTATTAGCTAATTCAACCTGTCGCTTTACAAATGATTCACCCCCGGTTTGCACAAACACGAAATATTGTCCTTGCTCCTCAATGATT
>CALAZZ010000104.1 GCA_937926515.1 uncultured Bacteroidales bacterium
TCGTGGCTTTCATGTGTGCTTCTTCACTTTTTGATTTTTGTAATAAATAAAGGCATACGGAATTGGCAACTAACGCCAATATGGAAACGATAATCATGGTTTGAAAATCCGGCACTTCTTCAAAACTGATAAACCGCCGTATAACCTCCGAAAGGCCCAGCAGGGCAAGTGCCAATTGAAAATAGCCGCTCAGCCGGGCTACTTTTTTCTTGCGGATTACCGTTGAACCAACTGCCCAAAGGCTTAGGCCATAAACCAAAGCGTCTGCAAGCATATCCAGTGAATCGGCCACCAGCCCCATTGATTTTGAAATAAAACCCGTGCTGATTTCAATGATAAAAAAAGCAAAATTTATAATTAGAACTGTCCAGAGGAGTTTCGATTGTACTGATAAATCGTCCTTGAATTCATCCTGTTGGACAATAATAGTTTCTTTGTGTTCAGTGCCTAAATTGAGTTCTTTCAGGTATTTTTCGATTTCCTCATTTTCTTCGGAATGAAATACAGTGAGCTTCCGGTTTTCAATATCGAACACCAAACTTTTAATTGTGGAAAGCCCTTCCAGTTTCATCCTGATAAGGGATTCTTCGGAGGGGCAATCCATTTTTGAAATATAGAATGTTGATTTCTTCAAAGTAATAAAAGAGATTGATTTATAAATTCTCTAAAATGAATCAGGCGCTCCGGTTAAATGAAGGAACGCCTGATTGTTTATTTAATTTATTGTATTGCACCAACAAATTGCTGTGTGTAATTGCTTGTAGATGTTTCGACATTGAATGTGTAATCAAACTGATGATCATTAATATTAAAATATCCAAAATGTTGATCATTTGGATTATGATCGTTGTTCATGTGTTGACTCCAGTTTGTACAACAATTGTCATTGTCTCCCATCATATGATGATTTTCCGATTGGTTATGGCCATATTCATTGTAGAAGTCATCATCTGTAAAGCAAACCCGCATCATATTTCCATCCTGGTACAACTCAAGGAGAATAGTGGTATCAATATCATCCCCATAACAACGTACCTGAACTGTATAATTATTAACAGCCGTGATGTCGGCAGTTGCAGGACTCGTATATTTCAAATTGTCTGTTGTTAAGGTCCCTACATACGTGCCGATTACATCCTTAGTAAGATCGGTTTCATTTTGATTTTCATCCTTTTTGCAGGATATTAGTGCAACCATTAACAATGCAATTGCCATGATTGATAAAAATTTTAAATGTTTCATTTTTTTATTTATTAATTGTTATTAAATATAAGTAATTGAATCTCAAACATATTAAAAAATTAATCTGAAATCTATTGTTAATTAGAACTTTCAAAACTTTTAGTTGCCTTGTGCTTGTAGTTAAAGTTCAAATATTAATTACACAACGTGAAATTTAAGATTTAATTTTAAAGCTAATTTAGTTTCTGTTCTGGCACCTCATACAACATCCCGTTCCACTTGAAATATTTCGTTCATTATATAAATCCTCCATCGTTTGCAAATAGGCATAAATATCTTGCTTGTCTGTTTTATTCAATGATTCGAATGAAGGCATATAACAGGTGCCCGTATTGACAATATTTTCAAATTCATCAAATTCGTATTTCACACTTATCCCGCCGAGTATGGCCGGTTGCATACCCCAATCCCTCTGATCATGAGGTTGTATATCGTCCGGTGTTGCTTTGTGGCACCGGGCACAATTGGCAACAAACAGTGATTTGCCGTTTTCAGCCGGGGTAATTTCAGTTACGAAATCAACTTCAGTTTGTTCACCCAATAAATACCCTGCAATTGCATACCTTTCGGTATCGGACAGGTGAGCAAAAGAAGGCATCGCATATTTTCCAGTTAACAGTTGATTGATTATTTGATCCTTATTCATTAGTATTTCAATATCAACCAACGGGGGAAATGTTGGAGGGATCACTTGTCGGTCAATTCCATGACATGCCGTGCAGTTTTTTTTATAAAGCATTTCTCCGGAAACTGACAATCCGGCAGATTCAGACTTTATAACAGGATTGGTATCCAACCCGCTTCGGGAGAATCCGTATCCGATTAAAACTGCAACAGAAAAGAACACAAAAATCAAATATTTCATTTTTATAAATTTTTAATAACCCGTTCTAATTTTTTCTTTATCTCGCTGGCTACAGGTTTTAAGTCAGTATTACCAACAGCCATCATGGATGCCTCCGGGTCAACAGCAGATACATTTATTTTACCATCATCTTTTTCCATAACAACCACATTGCAGGGCAGCATCGTGCCGATATGCAGTTCAGTCTGAAGTGCTTTGTAAGCAAATGGCGGATTGCACGCTCCCAGTATCCGGTACTTTCTGAAATCAACGTCCAACTTGTTTTTTAATGTTGCTTGTACGTCAATTTCAGTTAAAACACCGAAACCTTCTTTTTTGAGTTCTTCTGTTACTTTTTCGATGGCTTCATCGAATGATTCACTAAATAGTGTTTTTTGAAAATAGTATCTCATGATTTTAAATGTTTTAGTGTGTTTAATATTCTTTTCATGGTTCAACTTTGCATACTGAACCTCTTAATTATTGTATTTTAATTTTATTCCCTACCCTGTATATTATTTTCAGTAAGTTTTTGTAATTAATAATATCATTGTCAAATTCTATGTATAACTGTAAAGTGGAATTAGAAAACATAAAATTGTTTACCCCTTTTATATTTTTGAGGGTTTTGCTAACGCTCTGGATGTCAGTTTTATTTATCTCATTGAAATTGATCACTGTTTTGTTATTATCAGTATTTATTCTTGTTAACTCAAATATTCCGTCTGCCGATTCTTCAAATTCAGCTTCAACATAGGTTCCTGCCGGTAGTTCATTCAAATACACCATATTATCGTTCAGGTTTGTTCTCATGTTTTTTACTTTTGCTATAGCAATTTGTTCTCCTGTTCCAAATACATTTACAACTATCATATTCTGAATATTGTTGTTGCATATGGTTCCTTTAACCAGTGAAACTTCCTGAGAGGCATTGTTCTCAGTAAAAAATGCCACTACAATGGCCAAAGCGAGTAACCTGTCTTCTTCTTTTTCCCACATTACTGAAAAACATAAATCTATTCAAGTTCATAACCGGCATTAACAATCGTCTTTTTAATGTTATTGTAATTGACAAGTTCATGATCGTATTCAATATACATTTGCGAAGAAGCATCGAAATATTTATAATTGTTCACACCATTCGTTTGATCAAGTAATAAAATCAAATTCTCTTTAGCCTCATAATCCAGCTTGTTGAAACAGAAAACTGTTTTATTAATGTCAGACGTTATATTGGATATTTGATCAATCCCATTATCTGATTCTACCATCACGATTTCAATATAGGCACCCACAGGTAAGTCTTTTAGACTCACTGTCTTGCCATTGAACTTAATGTTTATGCTGTCATCAATCTCCAAAGGCATGCAGGCTGCTGTTCCTAAAACACAAACCACAACCATGTCCTCATCTTTGTCCGTGCCAATGGCACCCTTAATAATTGATGTTTTTTGCGCAAAAACGCTTACTGAAAGAAATACAGAGCTAAGTACAAGTACTAATAATTTAATTTCTATTTTTTTCATTGTTTTTATTTTTCAATTCTGTGATTATGTTATGTTCCGGCTTTCCAAAAGACACTACTTCATCATCCACAATTAAAAGCGGCGATGTTTTTATTTTATACCTATCAATTAATTCCGGATGGTCTTCAAAGTACATTACTTCATATTCTAATCCGGCATCTTGCAGTTGTTTTTCAAGATTTTTCCGGTATGCGCATGTTTTGGTTTTGGTAGCTGCTATTATAACTTTCATTGTTCTATTTTTTTATCACCTTCCTTTCCCCTCTCTGAGGGGTTAGTGGAGGTTCCTATAAATCTTTTTTTCGTTCTTCAAATTCTTGTTTATCAATTTCTCCCTTGGCATAACGCTCT
>CALAZZ010000105.1 GCA_937926515.1 uncultured Bacteroidales bacterium
AGGACAAGGGTTGGCAGGTGGTGGAATTTTGGTTTTCAATGCCATGTTTGGATTAATCTTAGGAATTCTTATAGGCGTTATTGCAGTTGTGAAAATAAAACCTAATTCAACCTCAAAAGCGAATAAAATAGTTTCGATTATTAATTTGGTGTGTATTGGGGCAATGGTAGTTGTAATTATATCCAACTCATAGAAAATAATATGTATTGGCTATTACAAATATGCAAGCCTGCTTTTCCATGATGGACAAGGTTAAAAAATCTGCTATTTTTTATTGGACTTGAAGCTGTTGATCCAGTTTACACAACATATTTACATGCTCAGAAACAAGCACAAAAGCCCACTGGCAAAACCCGATTTATTTTTTAAAATTTGAAATTTTTTAAAGATTAATTCCAAATCATAGGAGGAAACGGGTATTTTTGAATCGAACTATTCTGTCAGGGCGTGAAATAAATCAAAATAAACATAAGCTATGAAGACAACACCCGAACACAATGACCGAATGGCCAACATGACATTCGCATCGGTATATCCACATTATATTGCAAAAGTTGAACGCAAAGGCAGGACCAGGGAAGAGCTGCATCAAGTCATAGAATGGTTGACCGGATTTGATTCCAAGAAACTGAACAGCCTGATTGACCAGAATGTAAACTTCAAAACATTCTTTGAAAAAGCAAACCTGAATCCCAATGCAAATCTCATAACAGGAGTAATTTGTGGTTATCGAATTGAAGAAATTGATAATCCAATCACAAAACAAGTCAGGTATTTGGACAAATTGGTGGACGAGTTGGCCAAGGGCAGGAAACTGGAAAAAATCTTCCGGAAAGGGTAATGTAGACTGTAAATAGTAAAAAATGGCTTAAATAATACGATAGATGAGGTCCATAGTCAACTGCCAGTGCTATTAACTCATTTACTCAATACAAAAAAATTAAATAGCGCAGGCAATAAGCGATAATACATCTCAAAGACATTTGATTTATGGAAATAGTTCTGGATAAGCAAAATAGCATCATCAAACCTACCGGTCGACTGGATGCAAACAGCAGCAGCGATTTTCAAAAAGCCATTGATGAGATTACCGAAATCAGGCAAGATCTAATCATTGATATGTCTGCCTGCCCCTATTTATCCAGTGCAGGCATCCGGGTCATCCTTATTGCCAGGAAGAAGCTGAATGCAAATAATAGGGAATTATATATCTCTGGCCTGGAACCAAATGTAATGCAAGTATTGCAGATGGCCGGCCTGCATCAGATGTTGCATCTCGAGCCTAGCCTCAATCATGCACTTTCGAAACGAAAAATGAGCGAGAGCCTAAGCTCAAGCACTCAGGTGACGACAGCTTCGCTGAGGCTTGATTTTCAATTTTTGCATCAAGCGAATACCAAGGCTTACTGTTGGGTTAAACCAACAATTCTCAGCTTTAATGAATTGAATTTTGGCATAGGACTGGGCACCATGAACAAAAATGATGGTACGGAAGACGTTGATATCAACTTATTCGTCGCCTCACAGCACTGTGTCGGTTTTCTGCCTCTCAACCCTGCACAGGAGTCTGATTTCAGGATCACCACCGAACCGGCAAAAACAGGCCTGTACGTGAGTGAAGCAATTAGCTTTGGTAAGCTGCCCTATGGTGCCATCAGTTGTACCGGCGATGAATTCTTCCGCATGTCTCAGCTGATGAATGACATAAACGATTTGCTAAACCAAACAGGCGATACAGACACTGTCAAAATGTTTGTAATGCTTAACCGCGATAGAGAAGCCCCTTCAATTTCATTCCTGATCTATAATGATTCGATTATAAAAGACAAATTGACTGCTGTGGGCTTGCATCATATGATGGAGCACATCACTAATAACGATAGCAACGATCACTTTTTCGGCATTAGCTTCCTGTTGGCTGAATTGGAATTCGACGGCAACCTGCAGGAACTTCCCGGTTTTATTGACCGGCATTTGGGTTTTGAGAACATTGTTGGGGTCCGGGCATTTGATGAGCACGCAAATATTTATCAGCCATTGATGTGGATTTTTCGTGCAACAGAACTGGTTGATGGGAAACAACAGCTGCTCAGTATCGATACACCCAATTCACTTGAGTTTGAGTCTGAAAAAGCATTTTTAGCCAGGCAGCTTTATACCGATTCCTCCAGGTTGGTTATTGATCAATTACATGGCGGTTTTTCAGCGCAAACCTTCTCTGTTAATTCCTTCGACCATGAAAGCAGGAAACTGCGGCCTACAGTATTGAAGATTGCTCCCCGCGACCTAATTGAAAGGGAATCGGCCGGATGCCAGCAATATGCTTTGCCCTATATTTTTAACAACAGCGCCGTTGTATTAGGTGCCACTTATTTTGGCGATTTGGGAGCCCTGCGATACAATTTTGTTGGTATTGGAGGCGAAGAAAGCCGGCTGCAATGGCTCACCAAGTATTATGAGCAACTTGAACCGGATGATCTTGAGCCACTGTTTGATAAAATATTCCTTCAGATCCTTAAACCATGGTACGGACAAACAGTAGACAAAGATTTGAAGCTATTCAGCGAGCATGATCCTACCTTTACCTTTTTCCCTCATATTTTTGATGTTGCCCTGAATGTGTGGGGCATTGATGCCGATGAGCAACATATGATGATCGAAGGAAAACAATACCTCAACCCGTACTGGTATCTGAAGTATAAATATGCCAAATACAGGGACTTCAAGCACAACTACCCGACAGCTGTTTGCCATGGTGACCTGAACATGCAGAATATATTACTGGATGAGTCCATGAATATTTACCTGATTGACTTTTCGGAGACAAGACCCAGGGCTGCCATAGCCGATTTTGCAAGGCTTGAGGCCATCATGATGGTTGACCGTGCCGTAGTGGATTCAAAGGAGGCGTGGCTGGCCTATGCGGACTTTTTAAGCGAATTTTATCAGTCTGAGGTATTGGACTTCCCCAAAGCCAATTGGGAGAAAAATACAGAAAAAAGCATCCGTAAGCAGTTGTTCGTAACACAAAAAATGCGGACTTATGCCAAACAAGCCGTTGCAGATCACACTGAAGTATTCCCTTATTACCTGGCTTTGCTGGAATGGGTTCTTCCGATAATATGCTACACCCTTCCGTTACCACAACGTAAAATATCCACTGTGGCATCATCGATCCTTTGCCAAAAACTCATGGAATCTGGTTTTGATTGATTGAAAACGAAAGGTTTCTATATCAGAGAATTCCCTTTTAGTTAATTAGAATTCAACTAAACATACTGCTTTAACAACAGTTCAGCCACACTTTCGTCGAACAGTTCGCGCTTCTGCAATCTGTCGAAGGTATCAATCAAATCATGCACCCGCACTCGTTTCTTCATCTCATCACGATAATCCTCAACTATCCGGCCACGGTGCATCATGACAATGCGTTGTGTGAGGTCAATGGCCTGCTGCATGGAGTGGGTAACCATCAAGGCAGTAAGGTTTTCTTTTTCAATAATATACTTTGTAAGTTCAGCCACTTTTGCAGCACTTTTCGGGTCGAGTGCTGCAGTATGCTCATCCAGCAGCAAAAGCTTGGGCTTTAGCCATGTGGCCATTAGCAGGGTCAGTGCCTGGCGCTGTCCTCCTGAAAGCGTTCCGATCGGATTGTCAATACGATCTTCCAAACCCATTTTAAGGACACTTACACGATCTGCAATTTCATTCCTGACCCGCTGGGTCACGGCCAGACGTAAGCTTCGGTTTTGACCTCGCTTCATGGCCATCACTATATTCTCAGCAATGCTCATTTCAGCTGCCGATCCGGCAAAAGGATTCTGAAAAACCCGCCCGATAAGGCTTGCCCGCCTGTATTCATACCATTTGCTGATGTTTTGTCCATTAAGCGTAATACTACCAGTATCAGGGATGAATGTGCCGGCAATGGCATTGAGTAAGGTGCTTTTCCCTGATCCATTGGTGCCGATTATTGCTGTGAAGCACCCCTCTTCGATGGTTAAACTCACCTTTTGCAATGCCCTCACTTCGTTGACCGTATTGGGATAAAATGTTTTACTGAGTTGATCAATTTTAAGCATGCCTTTGTCCTCCGAAAATGGATTTGGTGAGCGTTTTAAATAGTGTGGGAGCCACCAGCGCAAGAAATACAAATACTGCTGTGACCAGCTTGAGGTCGTTTGGGTTTAAACCCCAGCGCAAGGCAATGGCTATGAGCAGCCTGAATAAAATGGTGCCCAGTATGGCACCTATTATGGTAATTCCAATACCGGACTTACCCACCAGAGCCTCTCCGATGATGATACTGGCTAAACCCCAAACCATCATTCCGATTCCCATTTGCACATCGGCAAATCCCTGGTATTGTGCCAGCAAGCCTCCGGATAAGGCTACCAGGCCATTCGATAAGGCCAGACTGAAAACAACCATAGTATGGTTGTTGATGCCCTGTGCACGAACCATCTGCGAATTGTTCCCGGTAGCCCGCAACGCTGTTCCAAAATGAGTTTTCAGAAATGCAGACAAGGCAATACTAAGCAGCACACAAATTGCCAGGCTACTGATAAACACAGCCAGATCACCTGCAGGCACAGGCCAACCGAACAGGCTTATTTTTGTGACTCCCCCACTTAAATTCACGAGTAATGTTTCCGTTGAACCTGATATGGTTTCTGTATCCAGAAGTGGAATATTGCTGCGACCCATAATACGCAAATTAATGGAGTATAATGCCGTCATCACAAGTATGCCGGCCAGTATTTGCTGTATCTTAAAACGTGTGTGTAAGATACCTGTGATCATACCTGCAGCTGCCCCTCCCAAAAAAGCGATAAGGCATGCCAGCCAGGGCGACATCCCCGACATGATAAGCACTGCAGTAAGCGAAGCCCCAAGGGTGATGCTACCATCAACGGTAATATCGGTAAACCTTATCATGCGAAAGCTGATCAACATACCAAGAGACAAAAGCGACAGAATTAAACCCATCGTAAAAGCACCAATAACTAAGTTCATAATAAATCCTCCACATTTTTAATTGGTGAACACCAGCAAGCACCTCTGACAAGGGAACTTTGTCCCAAGCCTGCAGCGGGTCTGTTATCATCGATCAAGTGGATCAAGGCCTTAGGTGGTGGCCCATTTAACAACTTACTAACCTGCTGATGAAGATCTATTTTACCATTTTCCAATGGCTGATAAGTGATCACTGTCGCATGAAAATGCCCGTTCAATCCAGGTTTCGAAGGCAATGGCCTCAAAATGCGGTAATCCTTTTGAACCTTACTAACCACCCCAAAAATCAGGGCCTGTTCACCGGCATATATTCTATCACCGCTAAAGGATAACCATTCACGCATATCAGGATAATCCACGGGAGGTATTTCTGTCCCGGCAACAGGTGGTTTGGTGAGGACGGCTCCAACCAGACCATCTGTTTCTCCCAGTATGACCAGGGCTGCAGCTTCAGTCTCGGTCATGGACAGCGCCTGCTCCGCAAGCTCAGATAGTGGAAAGCTTAGCTTTTCTCCGTGAGGTGAGAACCGAAAAAGTCCGGCCATCTCACCCTTACAATAAACCGCTTGCAGCACCTCCATCTCGGGGATATACTCTTTTTCAGCAAACAAATAATCAGGTCTTGACTTTTCTTCAGCCGGTTGAAAAACAACGTGTCCTCCAACGGCTATAAATTCACCATAAGCCGGTTCTGTAGCATGATCATCCTGGGCTGCACCACCAATACCCAGAGCAAATACTGATTTTGGAAAGGCTAGCCGCCGAACTTTGAAAGCCTCCATGCTTGTCCAGGGAACCCAATCAGCAATGACTTCCATCTCAATTGAGGCTGATTGATCTAAGGTATAAACCTCCGCTGAGGGCGAATCTACTGCTTCTTGCTGAATATCGTTCTGTTGAGTTCCCTCAGGCCAATCTTCTGAAAGCCAGTGTTTGAAACCAGTCATCCCAATGGTTTTGGCCACAAACGGTTGTGCACGGACAATCAGGAAGCTACCATTAACCTTATTTAGTTCTTTATAAATTCTCACCAGTGAACGGATTCCGGCCGAGCTCAAAAAGGCAAGCTTCTCAGCATCAATAATCATATGATGCTGTCCATTACGTATCTGCTCAAAGCAGCAATCCAAAAAATACTCCGACCAGGAAGCATCAAGTCGCCCGCTGGCCCTGATGATGATGTAGATGCCGCTCTTCTCCAGTGTGATTTGCATGATGTGAATTACTTTGAATTATTGAATACTTGCGCCTTTGACAAAAATGAAGGTGTAAGTTGAAGATTGAATCTTTCCGTAAGCTCAGGATTATACAGCAGTTTCTCCGATTGAGTATTGCTAAAGGGAATGGTGGCAGGGCTTTCTCCCCTGAGTACGCGTACAGCTTTTTCGGCTGCCTCCAATCCTGCATCATAATAATCCCGTGCAAGACAAACGGCACCTCCTTCGCGCATCTGATCACTGTCGAAAACAAAAACCGGTAAATTGCTTTCGGCTGCCCTACGCGCTATGAGTGCAAAACCGGGCCGGGTCATATTATCAACAACCTGACAAACAAGTTGAATATCTTGTCTGACCAATTCTGAAGCAGACTGACTAAGATCGGCACTTGAGGTAACCGGTAAGCTGACCAATCCAATACCTTCATGCTCCAAAGCTTCAGCAAACCAATCCTTATATAGCACACTGTTGATCTCGGCGGGTGTGAACAAGGTGCCCACCATTTTCACATGAGGTGCAACTTCCCTGATCAAACGTGCCATGCCCGCGAATGGTGACCGGGTGGTTATCCCAGTAATATGTGGTAAATGATTGGTCTCACTTTCACCTGCCCCTGCCAGTACGGCATCGCCTACACCCGTAAATACAATTTTGGTATCATCCCCGGCTTGCCTCATGGCTGCCTGAAGGGCAGGTGTAGATATCACCATCAACAAATCTACCCGATCCGATTTAACCGTTGTCATGATACTTGAGAGCGTTGACATATCGCCTTGGGCATTATATACCTTCAGGTTGTAATCCCTGTCTTCAACAAAACCGGCAGCTCTTATCCCATCTATAAGACCCTCGTGGCACCGCTCTGCAAACTCTGTATCACTGTAATGAACCAGGCTCAATTTCAGCATACCAGGTGATGCCGGCAACTTCCGGCGTTTCACCGGATCTATGCGTTTTTGTACTTGTGTGGTAGTTATAGGTAAGTCTGCAGCCGGGACCCCTGCAATTATCTTGGCGACCATTTTACCTGATTGCTTTCCCCACTCAAAAAAATCATCTCCATAAGCAGCAGTTGCTCCTTGTGCAACCAGCTGTGGTTCAGTAGCAAAAATAGGCACATTGGCTGCATTCGCAGCACGTTTAATTGAAGCAAATCCGGTATTTGCCAGATTGTCAGCCGAAATGATGATCACCTCTGCACCACGCTGAAGTACAGATTGCGTGGCCATACCCAGTTCTGCAACTGATGTGGCTGTGGCTTCAATTACTTTGACATTTCGCTCCCGGGCTGCCAATCTGAGCTTTTCAACAGATAAAACCGAATTAAACTGGGATGCATCATATACAATACCGGCCTTGGATAAGCCTCCAAGATAATCACTGGCCATATCCAGCAACACATCAACAGGCGGATCATCATGCACACCGCAGACATTTGCCTGTCGACCTTTACTAAACACCCCTACTTTCGCCGGATCGCTTGACACCGTGAAAACAACCGGAATATCCTTTACTTTGTTTACTACAGCCATCATCACCGGTGTAGTGATCGTAACAATAACATCAGGATTATCCTGCACGGCTGCATCAATAATTTGTGGCAGCTGTGCGATCTCGCCCTGTGCATTATATCGCCTGATGGTATAATCAACATCTTCAAGAAGTCCGCTCCATTGCATGCCATTCACGAGACCCAGATCAGCCTCTTCGAGCAGGCGATTCTCAACCAAGGTAATGAAGGCCACTTGCGCAGGCCTTCCATTTTTCTCAGCTACGTTCAGATAATGGTTGGCTTCGTAAATTTGTTTGGCTGTCGGTTCAATACCCTGGGCTCTAAGAGCGGCAAAATCGAGGCTGATCTGCTGCTCCTCGCCCGGCAGAAGGCTTGCATTGATTTTTTCTTGCACAAAGGGTGTAATTTTCCAGGCATTTCCCAATGTTTTTAGAAGTGCATTGTTTAAGGCTAGCACTTCGGGCACAACATTTTCAATCCTTATCGAAGAAGGGCTTTTGCCTTCGAGGATGGCGATGGCCAGATCTGCAGTATATACTCCAACGGTATAATAATCAGCGCCCAGCCCAAACAGCACACCATCCTTTATGTCGCCGGGATCGTTAGAGAAAACAGGAATTTTGTATTGACCAGCAAGGTTGACAATCAAGTTAATGGAGGCCATGGCAACCGTATCGCCACCAACCCATATGGCTTCTGCACCTTTAGCCAGCAGTGCACGTATGGCATCGGAAACTTCTGAAGTGTTACCGGCAATGGCTTCAATCAATTCTATGCCAAGTTTTTCACAAATAGCACGTGCTTCTATCAGGCATGCCTCTGAACAATGCTCGCCCGGGTTCCAGACCACGCCTACTTTTCGAATGGCAGGATTCAGTTCGTGCAAAACATGGAATGTCGTTTCAACAGGTTGAAAAGTTCCGATACCGGCCATATAAGGCGGGTGTTGGTCGGGAGCGGAGCCGGTTATGCCAACTCCTGTCCCATAAGGGTCAGTTACAGCGCCAAATACATGCCATTTCTTAATATGTTGATTAGCTTTTGATAGCACTTGCAGGGCCACGGTGCTTGAGCTGATGATCAGATCATAAGGGCCATTTACAATCTCACGTGCAATGGCGTTAGCGGTACCGAAATCGCCTTGCGGGTTAAATCCTTTGATGTTTCCGTTCCCCGGAGCCACATAACCCCTTTCCTGTAAGCGGTCTATGACGCCAGCCACATGTTTATCAAGCGCATGTGTGGAGGCAAGTTGCATGATGGCAATTTTTGGAAAATCAACCTGTTGTCCTGGCCTTTGCTGTTTTCGCTGACTCATATCCGAGAACAACAATACCGCCGAAGCCGCTGTGATTAAAGTAACAGCGAGCCAAAGGTCTTTAATAATATTCTTCATTGCTGTTATTTTGCTTTTATATGGTTCGTAGGTAATCTGGCTAATATAAGTTTTCGGAGAAGGTTCTCAATTCAGCTTTGTACTGAAAAATTGATTTTCCACAAAAGCTTTGTCAGAATCATCATATCAGCTTTCAAGTTTTTTTCGCATAATTAAGATATTTTTATTCGCTTTGTATTTATATTCAACCTGATCCATCATTGATTTGATCAGGTAAACACCAAGGCCACCAACTGATCTTTCTGCAACGGGAAGATTGATATCAGGTTCTGCATTTTGAGTGGGGTCAAAGGCTTTTCCGTCGTCAATCATGCTGATTGACAGTATATTGTCCTGCTTATCAAATACAATCTCGATGGTGTGTTCGAGCTTATCATCAAATGCATAACCTACCACATTGGTGAAGGCCTCTTCGATCACCAGGTTTAAGGTCAATATCACTGGAGGTGCAATGTTCCATGCGACCCCAAGTTCTGCTAGGAACTGTCTTATAGTTTCCAGTTCACTGATTTTATTTGAAAGTTTAAGTTTCTTTCTATGCACTTCCATTACCTTTAAAATTAATGGACATCATTGTGATATCATCTGATTGCTCAAACCCGTCAACATGCTTATCGATACTCTCGGTCATAAACCGGATCATGCTTTGAGGATCAGCATCATTGTATTTTGAAATTACTTCATGAATTTTTTCTTCGCCAAAAAGTTCATGGCTGGCATTTTCTGCTTCACTAACACCATCCGTGTAGGTAAATATCTTTTCTCCGTGAAGCAATTTGATCGTGGATTCACTATATGGATAATCTCCCACAAGCCCCAGCGGAATTGAAGTACCCATATCCATAAACAACACCTTACCATTTTTCTTTATATATAGTGGTGGGTTGTGTCCTGCATTTGCATACCTAAGTTCCCCGGTTTCAATATCCAGTATTCCAAGAAAGAAGGTAACAAACATACATGAATCGTTATTGAGCGAAAGTGATTTGTTAAGTACATTCATAATGGCTGATGGAGTTTTATGCTTGTCGGCAATAGATCGCAACAGCGTACGCGTTACAGCCATGAATAGCGATGCAGGAACACCCTTTCCAGATACATCACCAATGGCAAAGCAGAATTTATTTTTGTCGAGCACAAAAAAATCATATAGATCACCGCCCACTTCCTTGGCAGAATTAAGCATGGCATATAGATCTATCTGTGGTAAATCGGGAAAAGGTGGAAAAGAGTGTGGAATCATCGACATCTGAATATCGCGTGCAATGCGCAATTCACTTTCGATTTTCTCCTTTGCTGAAGTGGTTTGTTTAAGATCTTCTATATAAATAGCCAGTTGGTCCTGCATATACTTAAAGGCATTGTTCAACTCTTGCATCTCAATGCTGTTCAGTTCTTTGGGCAATTCCACTTCAAAATTTCCCTGTGCAATTTCATGTGCGGAGTTTGAGAACTGCTGCAATGGAGCAGCCAGCCTTCTCACGATCCCTGTAGTTACTAGGCTGATTATCAGTAATCCCACTGCAATCAACACCAACAATAGCAAATTCATCTGTTTTAATGAGGCATACATCTCATCATCGGGATAAACCACAGCAATGGACCAGCGGAGTGAGTTGAGGTGGGTATAATAGATCCATCTTTTGTTTCGACCGGGGATATTATAGGACCTAAAATTGCTTTTCCCCTGCATAAGCTCGCGGCCTATTTCTCTCATAACAGGGGCATTCCACTCCTCCGAAGTAGAAAAGATGCTTGTATTCATGATTTGCGTTTTATCGGGGTGCGTAACAGCCACTCCGTTGCGTGTGATCATAAAAGCATAGCCGGTTTCAAAAATTTTAACTTCGGAAATGTAGTCCGTTAATTTGTCTAACTCCACATCGATAGTGGCCACACCAATAAAATGGGGGGTCCCATCCCGGTTAATATAAATGGGATGAGAATAGGTGGTCATCAGCATATTACCCCCACCTTCATCAAAATAAGGCTCTGACCAATATGGCTTATTTAGCATTTTTGGTATTTGATACCAATCCATATAAAAATATTGGTACTCATTGCCACCTAGGAAACTGGTATTGATTTCATCATTATGGCGATACACATAAGGCATGAAATACTTGCCTTTATCAGGAAAATAATAGGGTTCAAAAGCTATACAGCTACCATCGATACTGGGGTTACGCTCCACAATTTCTTCCAGAATCCGGATCAGGCTATCCTCCTGGAAAAATCCTAAACCTATAGAAGCACTTACCAATTGGGGGATCTTTTCCAGAGGTTTCAATTCGCTTTCAACTTTACCAACAATGTTTCCGGCCAGTTGAATGGCATATTCCCTGGTAGTCTTCTGGATGCTATTTCGGGCATAAAAATAGTAAAGGGTGAGAATCAGTACAAAAAGAGTTGCAGTTATGAGTAGCACCCTGGTGATTATACGAAATGACAAGCTCTTCTTATTAAGCATCTTTTAATTGCTTTGGGGTAAGTTCAATGCCGGTTTGAAAAATTCATTGTATTCCAACTGAAAATCAAGATCGTACTGATAGCGAATAATCTCAAAAGCTTGCATAAAGTCATCCCTATGAAGCTTGCCGGGAATCAAATTCTTATTATCCAGATCTATCATTTCCAGCACCTTATCCAACATCCAGCTTTGGTGGGCTTTGTTAGAAGGAATCCTGTTATCTCGCATGATATCGATCACCAATTGCAGCACATAGTCTTTATTCTTCGCTGCAAAAGCCCAACCGCGCAAAGTTGCATCGACAAAAGCACGAAGCTCTTCCTTTTTGTTGACTGCTGTCTCCCGTAAAGTGTAGAGCCCATCTTCAGGAATATTGAATCCATAATCGGTTGCGAAAAAAATATTGAGTTCTTCCCGGTCAATCCCACTTAGATATATCTGATTGAATTCGTTATAGTACATCACAGTCATCACATCAATGCCTCCCAGTAAAAAGAGGTTTACAGTTGACAATAATGGTACCCATTCCACCTCAACAGCGAACTTATCCATCATGGCCCGTGGCAGTTCGTCGAATCCACTCAACCAAATCCCGACTTGCTTGCCGTCAAAATCCTCAATAGTTTCAATACCACTATCTTTCTTTGCCACAAACATAATGGCTGAATGCTGCGAAAGCTGTGCAATATTAACTACATCAAGACCTTTATGCTTAACCTGCATGGCTGTAATTAAAAAAAGCGATATCACATCCGCTTCTCCGGTTGCCAGAAACTCAACCGCATTCACCGAGGCTGAAGGGTGAATAATATCCACCTCGATTCCGGCCTCCTCATAATATCCTTGATCTTTTGCAGCATAGTAACCCGCAAACTGGGCTTGCGGCATCCAATGGGCCGAAAAAACCAGTTTTGGCTTTTGTCCCAAAGCTTGCATCACAGCAATAAAAATCAGAATAAATGAGAAGGTGGTTTTATACATATTCATGGCAGAAAATTTCAAATCCTAAAATTAAGATAAAAAACTAGTTGCCGAGCAATTTGAGCGAAAACATCCATTGTTCGGACGGTCCAAGTCCTTCCTCAAACTTGCGGGCATAGCCCACTGACCAGGTTGTTTTGAGGTATGAGAACAGCACCAACTCAAGGTCAAATTGAACTCCGGCATTGAACACATTCCGTGTTTCGCTGGAGTAATCAGGATTTAGTAGCATATGGGTGCCAAAAACAGCACTTTTAAGAAAAGTAGGATACAACCAGGTGGCACCCAAATCTCTCAGCCTTAAAGGTCTTATATTGAGGTCGGCCATAGTTTTTATAAAATTATGCGCCTGCAAGGCATCAATGTCTACCCCAGGAAAAGCCAAAACTTTTCTATATTGTTCGGGGGCCTGCCAATCAACATAATTATTTCGAAAGCTACCAAAATAAAAACTTGAATATGGAGCATCACGTTTACCAAATGACTGGCCGGCACTATTCCGTATCCAAAAGCTGGTATTTCGCAGTCCCGGAACCAGCCACCCCACATGCTGCTCTGAAATGAGTGACGGATATATGCTGCCTTTTACAATATAGCTATAACCCAATATATTCCAACTGTAACCCATTTCATCACCCTCGCCTCCCAGACTTCTCCTGAGCTTTGAAACGCCAATATCCCCCGAAACACTCTGCAGGCTGCGTATAGGTGAAGCAATATTCTGGAACTCAGGCAGCACCTCCAAATCACCATAGTGGTTAATGTTGAAACCATATTGCCAGCGAAAAGGCGCTCTGATGGTCATCGATTTCTTATTGCTGATTCCGATTGAATATCCTGCACGGCTGCGCTTTGTGGGCCCAAAAAGGTCATAAAAATCGGATGTATTTAGCGAAGCATGGAATCCCCAAGTCCAATAATTTAGATTCAACTCAGCATGAAATTTTTGCTTGTCGTGGTATGAACTCCATGGAGATCCAGCTATAAATAAATTTGCAGTAGACAGGCCAATCTGGTCGCGCCAATTTAATCGGTACCCCACAACAGCTGTTTTCTTAAACCCGGCCACATCCGGATAGGCACTGGTCAAACGCATATTTTTCAATGGATAATAGGCCTCCTCGGCAAGCTTGAGTGAATCCAGGTTGATGCGGTTTGCCGGTGGCAGTGAGTAGGCTTCTATTTGCGGGTTTCGCTCATATACCATATTTCCGGCATAATCAATGGCGTTAGCTGAATGAATCACTTGATGTGGAATCATGCCCGGCAACATACCGTTTCGATAGAAACGCAGCACCAAAAGAGAATCGTTCTTAAGCTGCAACGGTTGAAAAAGTCCGTTCTCATCATTGGAGAGCAACTCAAATATTTTATCTTCTAAACCGATACGCCAAATATTTGAAACTCCTGTATAATAGGAAGTTCCAATCAGGTACTGATCATCGAGGCTGAATTTGAACTGATTCAATGTGTTGTCTTCCAACTCAAAAACTGTCTCAAACTTTCTTATGCCAATTTCGAGATCCGCAATCTCAAACATGATAAGGGATTGTTCGCCCCGCACACCGGTGCTGGTTAAAACAATCCGTTTGCCGTCATTTGAAATGGCAGGGTCAAGAATTGAGCGTCCGAAATCAGCAGTAAACATTGGAATGTGCTCGGTGTATGGTTCAGGTATCTTCACCAGGCTGGCGTACCCATTATCATGACGTATACCCCACAGGCTGCGGTCAACAGGATTAAAAACCAGGTTACCTGTACGGGAAAAAGGTATTTTCGTCACCTTGCGACCGCTTGCAATATCAATGCTGACCAGGCTGCGGTATTTGCTATTTTGCTCGCTAATGAACAATTGACCTTTTTCAGCATCATAAGCCAGAAAAGTCACCGTGTAAAGCACAGGCGAATCCAGGGATGAAATTTTTCTGATCTTGCCCGTGGGTACATCAAGTTCTATAATTTGCGATATAGCTCCAGGTCGATTGATGGCGGCATATACTTTTTGAGTTTGAGAATTATAGGCATAATTTGAGCATGAACCGAGTGGTTCAGCTGTGATCGGTGAAAATGGGGTGATGGGATACTGGTTCAGCAGGTCCAGGTTTTTCTGCTGGAAACTAGTTTCAAAATCAATCCAATCCTGCCATGATTCCTTTACTGATTTACCATATACATTTTTAAATTGACTGGCATAGAATGCCTTACTGTCGTCAGTACGTTTATAGAGTGATATCAGTTTGTTTTCACCATAAGTAGCCGAAAGGTAATTGACAAAGCGTGTTCCATACAGGTATGCATTAGCCCCAACCTGAAAGTCGATCGTAGTGCCTTCGGTTTCCAGACCAACAACCGAGTAAAGCGACTCATTCTCATTGATAATGCTTCGAAAATACATTTCATCATATGGTCCCAGGCTTCGGCCTAGCCCACCTGACATCCATGTTTCGAGGTAGCAGGCAATGCCTTCGTGAAACCAGCGTGGTGCATACCAACGGGGTGTGGTCAAATAGCTCCATAAAGCAGTGATTGGGTTTTTTTCATCGCGGCGCACTTTTCCCAAAAAAAAGCGACGCCAAAAGAGGTCTTTGCTATTTGCCCTATCAGCCAGGGTAACATGCGTTAGCTCATGACTCGAAAGCCATTGAAAGCGCTCGTTAGATGGGATAATGCTAAAAGCATAATTAAATGGTGAAATCCCGATTATGACCATGTTCTCAGGCATCACAATGGCACCCCCATGCCCGTTGTCCTCAAAATCAGTCAAGAGCACATAGGTTCTATTGTGGGCATAATCCCAGTGCTTTTTGTGAAACTCTAACGCATTATGAAAGGTACCGGCAACATGAGGCATGAGGTAAGAATAGCGATTGCCAAAATAAATCAACTCCATTTCATTGGTGCTAAAGCGGTTGATACGCTGACCGTAAACCATAGTAAGCATTGGAAGACAAGCCAATAAAAAAGCCAGGACAGGTTTTAGCAGCAGGTTCATAATGGCTATTTGGGAATTACATAGTACAATTTTAGTCCGATCAGATGACAAATCTGTTAAGTCTTTGCTGGGCACAACTCCTCACTCTGGAAGCCAAAACTGTGTTTTGTGACTTTCAGTAACTCAGCTTCAATGATTCCATGTCAGCAACAACGCTCAAGCTTTCAAAATTCCCCAACTGTGTCACCAGCAATTGTTCATTAAACTGCATAAGACCCAAATTTTCAGTACTTGGAATTAATAAAATCGTTCCCAACTGCTCTTCACCAAAAATGAAATTAAGTTGTTCAATATTATTCATCATCACAGCTGATAGCTCTTCCATATTGCAAATACAAGGAAAGTCGAATCCAAGCATTTCCGCGTCGAGCAAAAACTGTTGATCAATTGCATGAATCCCTACCTCAGATGTGATTGTTTTTCTACTCTCACCAGATGACTTAAACTGCTGCTTATCCAGATAACTCAACACAGGCTTATTCTGTGATAGAATAGCACCATTGGCCAGATTGAAAAGCAGAATATCATGGGCTTCTTCGAGCAATTCATTGTTCAATTGCCGGTTTTCATCCAAATAGGAAGCCATGGCTTTCATATAATTCATCAGTATCGCATCGTGATGTTTAATGCGTACAATGGCATTCTGTGCCTGGTTCAGGTAGTGGATAACCGGTAGGGTCTCATTGTCATCAAGGCTCACTATCAGAGTTAAAGCCTCGAAGATATCGTTACGGGCAGCTTCAAGATACTGGCTATATTGTTCAAGCGCATCTGCATAAGGGTAGTACAGCTTATTAAAGTCTTCAACCTTTGTTGTCCGGCTGAGTACCTGTTGTGCATCAGTTGAAGTCCGAAGCGCCTGATAATAGTAATACATGAGGTACTGCTCATATTGGTTGCGCTTCAGACTGTCATCCAATAGCGCGTTGCGTAACTGAATATCCTCTTGCGAAATCTTTATATTCCGGTACCGGTCGAGTTTACCAATGCTTCCTGCAATATTATCTTCTGCCGGCGGTATTCGATTGATTGAATATCCAATTAAAAAACCCACTACCAGGGCGGCAATAGCCATGAGCCATATCTGATTTGTTTTTTTGGTTTTCTTTTCCATTACACTTGTTTTTAGATTCAATGAATTGTTTACAAATGTTAGATCGATCTAATCTATCAAAAGTACATTGGAGATCCGGGTCACCATATAACGATACCCATAAATTCCATTTCAATCATTTCCGAATCGAATAACAGGCCTAAATCATCCATACTTCCCAATACAGATGATAAACGCTGCTCACTTGAGATCAACATTCCTAAATTTTCGGGATGCCCGCCTGATAAAGACGACAATTGTTCAGTGTTAAATAATACATGAAGCTTCTCTAAATCCGGCAAAAACTCTGTTCCAAGCTGCTCCGTATTACCTATGCCCAGGTTTTCGCCATCAAGTAAAACCATGCTGCGAAATGACTCCAAATTGCTGCTTGAAATGGCTTCAGCTAATTCCTCTCCTTCATTGAGTAGTTTCTTTTGTTCCAGGTAATTAAGCACAGGCTTATTCTGGGTGAGCAGTGCTGATTGCATCAAATTGATAACCAAAATATCGTGAGCATCCATAAGTTCAGTGTATAAGGTGTCTGGATGGTCATGAATATAATTGCCGATGGCATCCATAAAGTTCATCAATGTAGCATCGTGGTTGCGAATACGTGAGATGGCATTTTGAGCCTGGTTCAATTCCTTAATGACCGGAACATTAGATTGGTTTTCGATATCCAAAATCAGGCTGACAGCACGCAACAGATCCTGCCTTGCTGATTCGAGATAAGTACTGAAACTGTTCAATGCCTTGGCATAAGGCCTGTGATAATTGCTGAAGTCATCTACCTGTTCACTAAGTTTTAATACTTCTTCTACATCCATAGAGGTTTTGAGCGAACGATAGTAATAATACATCAGGTAATTCCCATATTGGGTGCGTTTTTCGGTATCATCCATCAGTTCATTGCGAAGCATGATATCGTCTTCGGTAATTTTAATGTTCCTGTATCGGTCCACACGGCCAATGGAACCAGCAAGATCATCATTTTCAGGAGCTTGATTATTAATTGAGAATCCAATTAAGAACCCTGCTGCCAACGCTGCTAATGTGAAAAGCAGCGTTTGGGTTGTGTTTTCCTTTTTCATTTTGTTTCATGTTTGGTTTGTGTATAATTGAACTTGTTTATAAATAAATATGATCGTACATCGGAGAAGTTGGGTTCTCAATTAAAAAAAAGTTGTTTATGAAATAAATATCCATTATTCTGCTCTGCCCTCACTGTGATTGGTGCCCTGACATCACTCACTTTTTCCAGAATAAGCAGTGCCGTGGCCCTACCCCTCGCAGCAAAACTGATGGATCCATTTCCGGTATTGATGGTGCGGGCGCCCTGTAGTTCAATAAAATCTGACTTTCTAGGTACAAAGTCAAGGTCATCATATCCAATATTGATCTTTATCTCCTCCTGGCTTTCAATAATGAAGTTTAAGTAATACATATTATCGAGCGCATAAGGGATCACTTTTATAAGTGTGTTCTGCTTCATAAATGAAATGCCTTGCATTTCGTTATTCATCATACTTCCGCGAAGCTGATCCCTGTTCATGCCGCTCCGATTATCCATCAGCACCCATGTTAAAGCGGAGCCTAACAAAATACCTACCAACATCACGGCAGCAAAACGCATGGCCGGAACACCAAATATCCAGGCCTGCGTGTTTACTGAGAACGGTGATTTTTCTTTAATTTTTTCCTTGTTTAAAACAGCCTGCATGACCCTGCTGGAGACATCGATATGCTCTTCTTCCACTTTTGAATGACTCAGTTCTCTTTCAACCGCCATTAACCGGTCAAAATCATCCCGCCTCATCCCTGATTTACTTAATAGATGGTTAAGTTCTATTTCCTGGATGGAGGTTATCCGGCCATCAATCTTGGCTTGGACCAATCTCCTTAATTTTCTATGCCTGAACCTATTCATAATTGTTTTTCTTATTTAAATCTGCTCTTGGTTTTGAAAAATCATCATTTGTAATTTCAATGACTCTGATCTCATCTACTCTACTTTACAAGCCGTACTATTACAATTATCTGATTTTTGAAAAAAAGTTGGTTTTAATTTTATTTTTTTTCATCTATGACTCTTATATATTCATTAACGAACACTTAATTGATTAATTAGCATCACTTTGTAAAAAAAATGATGTTTGTTCCAGAATAGATTTAAGTCGGATTCGAGCCTCATATAATCGCGACCTTACTTTATTTTCCGTGATTTCAAGTACAAAAGCTATTTCCTTATAGGATAGTTTATGATAGTACTTCAGCATGACTACAGTTTTATGTTTGTTGTTCAAATGCTTAATGGCATGTTGAACCCATTCTTCCTTATCTCGATTGCCTTCATCGGTATTATCACTCAGCTGTGCCATGCCATCTGTACTGGCATATCGTTTATGTTGTTTCAAGTGAGCCAGTGCCTCGTTTATGGCGATGCGATAAATCCAACTAAAAAAGCGAAATTCAAACCTGAAACTGGGCAGTGCTTCATAGGCCTTGATAAAAACAATCTGCGTAAGCTCCTCTGCTTCACTACGGTTATTCATCATGTGCAGCAAAAGATTAAAAACAGGGACCTGGTAGCGTTTCACCAGCAAACAGTACACATTTATTTTGCCCTCGAGCACCCTCCTGATGGTCTCATAATCGCTTGCCGGGTCCGGATTATTGACATACTCTGGTGTTGCTGTCATATAGCTTTCCTTCTTCACTTCAACACTATTTTAATACCAAATTTAACACTTATAATTGATTCAATTTCCATAATTCCAGGTGTTTCATACGGACCAGGGGTTGCAAGGCCAGCTCTCCAAGCTTGCCAATTGCTTTCCTGAGCAAGCGCAGTTCTATGAGTTTATCCATCGTATCTACTTCCCGTATGATTGGAAAGCCGTTCTCCTTCAGCATCAGATTACGTTTTGCCTTAATGGACAGTTCAAGGTACAAGCTTAAATAACAATACAAGTCGAGTATCATTTCAGGTAAAAAATGCTTTTTAAGCTCAACCAGATAGTTCCCGGCTTTGGTATCTGCAAATTCACCGCGCCTGATCATGCTGAGCATCTCCACTTCATTGCTAAATTCAATCTCAAGCCATTGCTGCAACACATTGGTACTATGCTTAAATATTATATAAAACAAAACAGGTAATAAGGTAATGATTAAGGTAACCTGCAAATATGGATTCAGTAAGAAGTGGTTAAAACCACTATGCACCACATAGGACAATATCAAAGCCGGAATTATGGAGAGTATAAAAGGCTTGTCCCGCTGTATGCCACCAATCATAATCATTGCAAATAGCGCTGTGGCCCCACCATGCATTACGGCTGTTCCAAAACCACGTATCATCCACACCACATTAGCTGTATCGTAGTTTAATGTATTGAGGTAAGCAATATTCTCAGCCAGGGCAAAGCCGGTGCCGGCAGAGAACCCATAAATTGCAGCGTCAATGGAAAAGCCTATCCGCCGTCTGGCAATCAGATACAATAACAAAATGGATTTCAACAGTTCTTCTGTCAACGGTGCCAGATATTTGCTGAAAAGGGAAAATTCAAGCGCAAGTTGGTTGACCAACCAATTGTTTAGATAAAAGGCAATCCATGCGGCTATGGCACCCCATATCATGCATAAAATTAAATACTTCTTGTTTACCAGCTTGAAGCTGTCAAACAGAAATAAACCAATAAGAAACAACAACACAGGCATTAAGCTGAAAATAGCTTTCATGACAGTGGAGAATTATTTACTTTTAATAGCTGCTTCTGTGTCAGGAAAAATAGAAAATATTGTTGAAAATCCTGAAATATCAAATATTTCTTTAATAGTTGGTTGCAGATTTGAAAGCAGGAGCTTACCCTGAACAGCCGAAATTTTTTTCTGTGCGACTAAAAAAATCCTCAGACCTGAACTACTGATGTAATCCAGGCCGGCACAATCAAGCACTAAATGGTCTACTCCTTCATTATCAAGAATATGCATTAGATGGGTATTGAAATTCTCCGCATTGATGGTATCAATACGGCCATGAATACTTACCACCGTAAAATTGTCGCGATTAGTAACTTGTATGTTCATAGATTATTGAGCCCGGTTTGGTTGTTATGTTCTGGTTACATCTTTTTCAATCAACTAAGTTATTAATTACTACTTCAAATGAGTAATCTTTCACGCAAATATAAACAATAATTAGTGTAAATAGGAGGTCCTTTTACCAGTTAGCACAATTCACTTGATCCGGCACACTATATCAGCTACTCGAATGTAGAACATCCAATATGACGGACTGTACATTGGTGTAAAAGGAACTATAGAAAAAGCCACCTACTTTAATTTGTAAGTGGCTGAATTAATGTGTGAACCCGGAGGGATTCGAACCCCCAACCTTCTGATCCGTAGTCAGATGCACTATCCAATTATGCTACGGGTCCATCCTGCTCTACTTTCCGGGTTTCTGGTATACATCAGCAACCGTAGAAAAGCGGGTGCAAAGATAATATTTTTACTGGCAGTTATGCTTTCCTTTGCTGAAAAATTATATTCCTTTTTTCTCCATTTTCGCAATTATAAGTCGCATTTCTTAATTGAACTTAAGGTCAGAAATACAATCATGATTCATCTGCTATCGTAAAGATATCAATCTGCTCTAGTTCATCCCAAAAATCCGGATAAGATTTAACGACTACATCCGGATTATTAATCACCACATAACCTGTTTTTAATGCCAACGGAGCCAGAGCCATGGCAATGCGGTGGTCACCATAAGTGTCGAAAACAGGAATTGACTTCGGTATAGATTCAGCTGGGATCAGTTTGTATACATCCTCGTTCACAGCATGAAATACACAGCCGAGCTTCATCAACTCTCGCTCCATGACGGATGTACGGTCCGATTCCTTATATTTAAGATTCGATAACCCACTGAAAGTGGCATGCACACCAAGTCCGGCACAACTTGCTGCCAAAGCGGGCATTAGGTCAGGGCAATCACTAAAATCAAACTCCATCTCACTTTGCGGCGGCCTTGATTTTGCAATTTGAATACCTTCCGCAGTCTGATGGCTATCTACCCCAAGGGAGGAAAACAATTTTACCAAAACCCGGTCACCTTGCATGCTATCAATCCGTAAATCCCTGAGTAAGATCTCGGAATTGTCAGAAAGTGCTACCAGCTCATACCAGTAGGAAGCAGAGCTCCAATCACGTGAAACCTGGAAAACCCTGTCGGTGTATGGCTTAGGATAAACGACAATATTGTGACCTTGATGGCTGAATTCAGCACCATAATATTGCATCATATCCAAAGTCATCTCAAGATAGGGCATTGAGTTTATACTGCCGGTCAGTTTCATCTCAAGGCCATTTCTCCAATGAGGCGCTGCAAGCAAAAGGGATGATGCAAACTGACTGCTTTTGCTCATATCAATTCGCATCTTACCTCCTATTAGATCCGAACCTTTTATCATCAATGGTGGATAACCCTGTTGCTCAGTGTGGCGGACCGATGCACCCAAAGCGTTTAGAGCCTCCACAAGAGTCGCTAAAGGCCTGTTCTTCATCCGATAGCTTCCTGTGAGCATCCAGTTGCCGGGCAAACCAGCCAGGTAAGTCGTTAAAAACCGCAATACTGTTCCTGCATTTTCGCAGTCAACCACCAATGGAACCGAAGATTCTATTGAAAAGTGTATCTGCTCAAGGTTTTGCATCAGCAGATACGTGTCTGCAGCAGTGGAAAGCCCTTTTGCACGCAACTTGAAACCACCATAGGCAGCTATCATAAGAGCCCTGTTGCTCTCACTTTTACTGCCGGGTAGCCTCACCGTGGACTTGAAACTTGACTTGTTAAGTAAAACAGATCGTTTTCTGCTCATGTTACAGATTCATTAAATGGAAGAATGCAGTATTTAAGTTACTAATTTTTGTTAGTAAAGTTTGAAAATGCATGCCTGTAAGCATCCAGGCTTTCAGCTATTTGCGATTCACCAACCACAATGTCAAAATAAGCATCACCTGGTGATTTTATCAACACAAAGCGAAATCCTCCACCAATATTTTTCTTATCCTGATACATCAACCTAAAAAGCTCAGGGTAATCTTCATCATCAAAGAAATAAGGTTTGAAGTGCTTCAAATACCACCGGGTATACCTATCCAGAACGCCGGGCGATAGCTTGCATTTTTCAACTGATAGCCAGAGTGCACAATACATACCAAGTGCAATTGCTTCGCCATGAAGCAGTCCAGCTGCTTTTGCATGCGACAGCGATTCAATGGCATGTCCTACAGTATGTCCGAAATTAAGCAGTTTCCTGCGCCCGTTTTCCATGGGATCAGCCTCAACTACTGACAGCTTTGCATGAATGCACTTTGAAATGACTTGCCATTTATCAATGGGCTGCAGCCAGTCAATGTCTGCCATATCAAGTATCTCGGGATCATTGATATAGCCATATTTTATCACTTCAGCCAAACCCGAAAGCATCTCTCGCTTAGGCAAGGTATTGAGAAATTCATCGAAGATCAGTACAGCTTCAGGTGGGCTAAAGGTGCCAAGTGTATTTTTAATTCCCTGATAGCCAATACCGGTTTTACCACCAAAAGCTGCGTCAACCATCGAAAGCAAGCTGGTCGGAATATGAATAAAACGCACACCTCTTTTATATACCGATGCTGCAAATCCACCCAGATCGGTGATCATTCCGCCACCTAGGTTTATAAGTACTGCATCACGGCCTGCCTGTTTTGTAATCAGCTCCTGCCATACTTGATGACAGCTATCCATATTTTTTGAGGTTTCACCTGCTGGCAGGATTATATTGGTGATGTGCTGATCCTTAAGGGGTAAATAACCAGCCAAAACCGGCAAACAAAAACGATAGGTATTGGCATCCATTAAGATAAATACAGGGATGCCCTGCTCCTTAAAGCCAATCATCTGTCTTCGAAGCCATGATGCAGCCTCCGTGCCATACAAAACCAAGCTTCTCACCATGGAATTCATATTGCTAAATTAATGCAAACGGATGAATAAGCAATGTTTAATAAATTCGAATGGTTCAATAAAAGGCTGCCATTAAGAGATCCAGGTGTTGGAATGGCAATCCAAAAGTGGTACTGATTTGCTGATTGGTGATCTTCCCGTTAAAGGCATAAACGCCTTTGCTCAGTGCCCGATCCATCTTCAACATATTCTCAACTCCTCCCATTTCGCCTATTCGAAGAAGCAGAGGAGCAAAAAAATTACTTAAGGAATAAGAAGCTGTACGCGGAACTCTGGATGCAATATTGGGTACGCAATAATGAGTGACATCATACAACTTATATACCGGATCCTGATGTGTTGTAGTCCTTGAAGTTTCAAAACACCCACCCTGGTCAATACTTACATCTATAATCACCGATCCCGACTTCATCTTCTTGATCATTTCATCACTGATCAGACAGGGAGTAATGTGGTCAGATGTGTGTTTGGCACCAATCACCACGTCGGCAGTAAGCAAGGCTTTCTCTATAAGGTGGGGCTGCAAAATAGAGGTATAGATACGGCTTCCAAGACTGGCTTGCAAGCTCCGCAGCTTGTACATAGAATTATCATACACCTTCACCAGGCATCCCATTCCAATTGCTGCCCGGGCAGCATACTCCGCAACAGTGCCCGCCCCAATGATTACCACTTCCGTTGGTGCCACGCCCGGAAAGCCCCCAAGCATAATGCCCTTGCCGTATTCAGAACTTGATAGATATTCAGCTGCAATCATTATGGAGGCATTGCCTATAATTTCACTCATGGACTTCTTCAGTGGAAGTGCACCGGTTTTATCCTGAATGCCTTCCATAGCCAGGGCAATTACTCGCTTAGCTATCAATGCTTCAAAATAGGCCCTCTCGCGTGTGGTGAATTGCACTGTTGATATTAGGGTGTGGTTTTTTTGTAAGAGTTCAATCTCATCCAATCCAGGAGGTGCTATCTTCAGCACAATATCAGCCGCAAACACCTGGTCTCTGTCGTTGGTAATCTCGGCACCCGACTCGGCATATTCATAATCTGCAAAATTTGACTTTAGTCCGGCAGAAGTTTCGACCAGTACACGATGGCCATTATCCACCAAAGGCTTTATGCTCTCTGGTACCAGTCCAATACGATTTTCGTTCTTCGATCGCTCGCAGGGTATACCAATGCTAAGACTGTTCTTCTTAATCGCGATCTCCAGCATCTCTTCTTTTGGCAGAAGAGAACCGGCGGTAGAAAATCGAATATATTGCTTGCCTTCGCCCATATGTCAAATACAAAATTGCAGTCTATTTATTTGTGCCACAACGAATAACCCTGGTTTCAGTGCCAGGCTCCAAGTTGATGGTCACGTATACGCAATTTTCCGGTAATAGTTGCTCTATTTTTTCGGGCCATTCAATAAAACACAAATGATCGCTGAAAAAATAATTCTCATAACCAATATCGTAGGCTTCCTCAATTTTATTTATGCGATAAAAATCAAAATGATAAACAGACTCACCATTTTCTGTGAGATATTCATTCACAATAGAAAATGTAGGGCTATTGACCTCATCTGTGACACCTAACTGGCGGCACAAGGCTTTAATCAAAGTTGTTTTGCCTGCACCCATGGGACCATGCATTGCAAAAATATTGCTGTAGCTTCTCATTCCAAGCAACTTGGATGCCACAACATCCAACTGTTCAATATGGTTAACCGTAAAAACCATTACGGTTTGGGTTTGAGCGAAATAATAGGTACAAGCATTTCCTGGAGTGATATGCCTCCATGTTGAAATGTATTCCGGTAATAATTCACATAGTGGTTGTAGTTGTTGGGATAGGCAAAAAAATCATTGGACCTGGCGAACACCCAGGATGAACTGACATTGATGCGTGGCAAATAGGCATCTTCCGGATTTCTGACCTCAAAAACTTCCCTGGCATTGTATTTCAGGCTGCGACCATATTTATACCTTAAATTGGTATTTACGGCCCTGTCGCCTACGATCTTGATGGGGTTTTTCACATAAACCGAACCATGATCGGTGGTGATGATCAGGTTGAGTTTTTTCTCGGAAAGGTACCTGATGATATCGTAAAGCGATGAATGCTCAAACCAGGTTTGCATGAGTGACCGGTAAGCCGGTTCGTCTTCAGCAAGCTCGCGTATCATATCCATTTCTGTACGTGCATGCGAAAGCATATCAATGAAGTTGTATACAATCACATTCAGCTTAAAGGCCATCAGGTTAGGTAAGTTCTCGACCAGCCTTTTGCCAGCATTCAGGTTAAGTATTTTGTTATAGGAAAACTTAATATTTTTACCAAATCGCTTCAACTGCTCAGCCAACAGCTCCTGCTCATATTGATTCTTGGTGCCTTCATCTTCCTCGTCATTCCAATACTGCCTGTACTTTTTTCTGATCTCATTTGGCATCAATCCTGCGAATATGGCATTGCGGGCATATTGCGTTGTGGTGGGCAAGATACTGTAATAAATATCATCTTCTTCAACACGGTAGTAGTCCTCTATTAATGGCTGTATGGCCTTCCACTGGTCATATCGCAAATTATCAATAACGAGAACAAAAAGTGGATTATCGGAGGCATCCAATTTAGGAAAAACCTTATCCCTGAACAGTGTATGTGAAAAAACGGGCTTGGTTGTGCTTTTGCCTCCTAACCATGAAAGATAGTTTTTTTCAATAAATTTTGAAAATACATTGTTGGCCTCTTCCTGTTGCATGCGCAACACCTCAATAATGCCTTCGTCTTTCGATTTCTCAAGTTCGATCTCCCACCGCACAAGCTTCTTATATATATCAATCCACTCACGGTGTCCCAGTTCGTTGGTGAGGTCCATCCCGATATTCCTGAACTCCTGTTGGTACGACATGGTACTTTTTTCGCTCACAAGTTTCCGGTTTTCCAGATTTCGCTTAAGCGAGAGTAGTATCTGATTGGGTTTTACAGGTTTGATCAGGTAGTCAGCGATGTTCGAACCAATGGCATCTTCCATAATTGACTCTTCCTCACTCTTAGTGATCATCACCACAGGCAGGTTGGGGAAATCAGTCTTGATTCGCTCTAAGGTTTCAATTCCCGTAAGTCCGGGCATATTTTCGTCAAGGAAAATGATATCGAAAGGCCTGGTACGCATAATATCCAAAGCCTCATCGCCATTATTGATAGTGACTACTTCGTAGCCTTTCTGTTCAAGAAAAATGATGTGGGGCTTCAGCATATCGATTTCGTCATCAGCCCAAAGAATACTAACTTTCTCCATTTTCAGATTTTTAGGTTTATATGTTTTGAGCGTATAGAAGAAACGATAAGTGTTATTTTTACTGATTAAAATGCTACATTTGATGATATATTGTGCAAGTGCAACATATCCTAACAAATTTAACAAAATTTATGCCGATCAGCCAACCGAATAAAAAGAAAATATTCAATGATCCTGTTTACGGATTCATTAGCATCCCTGACGATCTGATCTTTGATGTGATTGAACATCCCTATTTCCAGCGTTTGAGGCGGATCAAGCAACTTGGACTTACACATCTTGTTTTTCCGGGTGCATTGCACACCCGTTTTCAACACAGCCTGGGTGGCATGCACCTGATGCAAAATGCCATTTCGGTACTTCGTGCCAAAGGTCATATAATAACAAACGAAGAAGCACAAGCATCGTTATTAGCTATACTGCTTCATGACCTCGGCCATGGGCCTTATTCGCACACCCTCGAACGCATCATTGTGCGAAACTTGTCGCACGAAGAACTGTCCATCCAACTGATGCAAAGGCTGAACGATGCATTTGATGGCAGCCTTGAAACAACGATAGCAATATTTACAGGAACTTATCCTAAGAAATTTTTACATGAGTTGGTATCAAGCCAGTTGGATATGGACCGTATTGATTACCTGAAACGTGATAGTTTCTTTACCGGTGTTATGGAAGGAACCATCAGTGCCGACAGGCTGATCACCATGCTGGATGTGGTGGATGACAAATTGGTTGTGGAAGCCAAAGGCATCTATTCACTCGAGAAGTTTCTTATCGCCAGACGATTGATGTACTGGCAGGTATATTTGCATAAAACGGTACTTTCAGCAGAATTTATGTTGATGAACACACTCAAAAGGGCCCGTGAACTGACAAAAGCAGGAATGAAGCTGCATGCCAGCCCTGCCCTGTCCTATTTTCTGCAACATGACCCTGATAGAGATGACTTCAAATCAAGCGTGAAACCTTTGAATAACTTCACATTATTGGATGATTTTGACATTATGTCAGCCTTAAAATTATGGATGACACATCAGGATAAAACATTGGCATTTTTAAGTAGAAGTATTTTGAATAGGGAACTGTTCAAGGTTGAGATTCAGAGTGGGCCATTCGAACATGATTATACCGAAGCCCTCAAACATAGACTGGAGCGTCATTTTGTAAATTTTGATTCGGCCCCATCATGTCTTTTTGTGGAAGGCACCACTTCCAACAATGCATACAATCCTGGGCAAGCTCATATCAATATATTGAGTAAGGACGGCAAGGTATCTGATATATCCGAGAGCCATGATTTGTTAAGCATCTCCACATTGTCCACCTCCTTTATTAAGCATTTTATCTGCTATCCAAAACAACTGGTCTGAGCTACCAAAAGAAATCGTAAATTGCAGGCTGTTTAAAACATCCCAATAAGATGGAATTTACCGCTTTACAAATCGCAGGATTGATCAACGGCATTGTGGAGGGCGACCCGGAGACAAAGGTCTCAACCCTAGCCAAAATTGAAGAAGGGCAAAGCAATAGCCTGAGTTTCCTGGCAAACCCTAAATATAACCCATATATCTACACGACCAAATCCGCCATCGTCATTGTAAATAGTGACTTCAAAGCCGAGAAAAAAGTCCCAACCCTCATACGGGTACCCGATGCTTATGCAGCATTTGCAAAGTTGCTTGAGATATATCAGAATATGCAACAGCATAAAACCGGCATATCTTCTTTAGCATTTATTGCAGATGGGACACAGCTGGGTACGGATGTGTACCTGGGGGAGTTTTCCTATGTCGGTTTAAATACCAAGGTGGGTGATATGAGTAAAATATATCCACAAGTATACATTGGTGATAATTGTAGTATTGGTGAGAATGCTGTCATCTATCCGGGTGCAAAGCTTTATTCAGGAACGGTGGTGGGTCACAATTGCATCATCCATGCCGGTGCCGTATTGGGCAGCGATGGGTTTGGATTTGCACCGCAGGCTGACAATCAATACAAAAAGGTACCTCAAACCGGAAACGTAGTTCTGGAGGATCACGTTGAAATTGGCGCCAACACAACAATTGACCGTGCAACCCTCGGGTCAACAATTATTCGTAGAGGTGTGAAACTTGACAATCTGATACAAGTTGCACACAATGTAGATATTGGTGAAAATACTGTGATGGCAGCGCAGACAGGAATAAGTGGATCCGCCAAAATAGGCAGCAACTGTATGTTTGGCGGCCAGGTTGGTCTGGCAGGGCACATCAGTATTGCTAATGGAGTGAAGATCAATGCACAATCTGGTGTCCCCTCCAGTCTTAAGGAAGAAAACCAGGTTTATATGGGATCACCTGTTATGCCTATGAAAGAATACCTGCGATCGGTCATTCACCTCAGGCAGTTCGACAAGTTGTCCAAACGTATACAGGAGCTGGAAAACAAGGTCAAAAAACTGAATGAGTCAGCAGGAGATTCAGCTTCCCGGTAAAATACTTACTTTTGCCAAAATTTTTTGTATTCATCATTCACTTGTTCGCTTATGGCCGAAAAACAACGTACAATCCTTCGTTCGGTAAGTGTGGAGGGTACAGGTCTGCACACTGGCCAACAGGGCACCATGACCTTTCACCCTGCACCTGCCAACCATGGGATCAAGTTCAGACGCATCGATATTAAAAACCAGCCCATCATTGATGCAGTGGTAGAGAACGTAGTTGAAACAGCTAGAGGAACAACGATCGCCAATAACGGTGCCAGGGTATATACGATCGAACATGTGTTGGCAACACTCAGTGGTTTCAGAATAGACAATGTAATGATTGATCTGGATATGGAAGAAATTCCCATCCGGGACGGCAGTGCACGATATTTTGTTGAAGCGCTTGAAAAAGCCGGCAACAAAGAACTGGAAGCAGCTTGCGAGTATCTTGTTATTGACAAGGAAATCAAATTGGTAAACCAGGAGAAAGGATTCGAAATGATTATATCGCCCTGCGATACCTTTAAGGTAGATGTCAAGATTGACTATGCCACCCGTGTACTCAACATACAGGAAGCCAGCCTACATAATATCAACGACTTTAGAACCGAAATTGCCAATTGCCGTACCTTTGTGTTTCTTCATGAACTTGAATACCTGCTCAATCACAACCTGATCAAAGGTGGCGACCTAAGCAATGCCATTGTTTTCGTAAACCGTAAGGTTACCCAGCAAGAGCTCGACCGGCTTGCTGAACTCTTCAACAAACCCAAAGTCAGGGTAAAGGAAGAAGGTATTCTCAATAACCTCGACCTGCATTTTCCAAACGAACCCGCCCGGCATAAACTTCTGGATGTGATCGGTGATCTTGCCTTACTGGGCAAGCGCATCAAAGGACATGTTAAGGCCTACAAACCTGGTCATTACGCAAATACGGAGTTTGCAAAACTGATTAAACAACAAACAAATCATACCCTAATGAATACACAACCCCCATTTGATATATACAAACCACCGGTATTCGACATCATACATATACAGAAAATACTTCCTCACAGACCACCCTTTTTATTGGTTGACAAAATCCTGGAAATTAGCAGCGAACATATTGTGGGTTTGAAAAACGCCACCATGAATGAGCCTTTTTTTGTGGGTCATTTTCCGCAGGAACCGGTAATGCCAGGTGTGCTTATTGTCGAAGCCATGGCTCAAACCGGTGGTATATTTGTTCTACATACCGTTCCTGATCCTGAAAATTATATTACCTACTTTTTACGAATCGATGAGGTAAGATTTAGACACAAAGTTGTACCGGGAGATACTCTTATCTTCGTGCTAGAAATGACAGCACCGGTGCGCAGGGGCATATGCAATATGAAAGGAATTGTATACGTCGGTGATAAAGTTGTTACAGAAGGCAAGTTAATGGCCCAGATAGTAAAGAAGCAATAACACACAAAAATCCTACTTTGTAATGAATCAACCATTAGCATACGTTCATCCACAAGCAAAACTAGCAAATAATGTCGTTATTGAACCTTTCGTAAATATTGAAAAAAACGTTGTGATCGAGGATGGTACATGGATCGGTTCCAATGTAACCATTATGGAAGGTGCCCGGATAGGGAAAAATTGTCGGATATTTCCCGGTGCAGTTATTGCTGCTATCCCCCAGGATCTTAAGTTCAATAACGAAGAAACAATTGTACGAATAGGTGACAACACAACCATACGCGAATTTGCCACCATTAACAGGGGTACCAAAGCCAACTGGGAAACCGTAGTTGGTAACAATTGCTTGTTAATGGCTTATGTACATGTTGCTCACGATTGTATCATAGGGGACAATGTTATCCTAGCCAATGCCTGCAACCTGGCTGGCCACATCCGAATTGATGACTGGGCCATAATTGGTGGTCTGGCAGCAGTTCATCAGTTTGTTCAGATCGGTGCCCACTCCATGATTTCGGGTGGTGGAATGGCTCGTAAGGATGTTCCTCCTTTCACCAAGGCAGGCCGTGAACCCTTGTCGTATGTTGGAGTTAACTCTATAGGCTTGAGGCGCAGGGGATTCAGCGAAGAAAGAATCAATGCCATACAGGATATCTATCGCATCATTTACCTCAAAGGATATAATGTATCTCAGGCTGTAGGATATATCGAAGCCAACGTACCAGTATCCCCGGACAGGGATGAAATACTAAGTTTCATTGCCAACTCCACCAGAGGGGTTATGAAAGGATATGGCAAAATGCGCGACAGGGAATAAATGATTCAGACAATCACTCCATTAACCTGACTATAGTGTTCTTAGTTACTAAAATGGAGTTTTACTATAGAACCACGCTGCATTTCAACCCTGACAAACAGAAAATCATTTAAATAGTTGATAATTCGAGGTGATTTTCTACCTTTGCAGCCTTATTTAATACCTATCTAACATACTATTTATATGGCAACAACTGCTGATTTCAGGAACGGACTTTGCATAGAGTTCAATGGAGAGCTCTATACCATCGTTGAGTTTCAACATGTAAAACCAGGAAAGGGTGCCGCTTTTGTAAGAACAAAACTCAGAAATATTAAAACCGGGAAAATCCTGCCCAATACCTTCAATGCCGGTGTTAAGATCAATATTCAAAGAATCGAACGACGGCCAATGCAATTCCTTTACCAGGATGGTGAAGATTTCCATTTCATGAATAGTGAAACCTTTGAGCAGATATTCATACATAAGGATTTGATCAATGCTCCCCAGTTCCTTAAGGAAGGTGATATTGCCGAAGTAATGTATCATACCGAAAGCGATAGTGTGCTTTTGTGCGAACTTCCAGCCTATGTTACACTTGAAGTAACCTATACCGAACCGGGCGAAAAAGGAAATACTGCTACCAACGCCATGAAAGAGGCCACGCTAGATACCGGCGCAGTGATCAAAGTACCGCTTTTTATCAATATTGGTGATAAAATAAAGGTCGATACCCGCACCGGCGATTATTCTGAGAGGGTTAAGGAATAATCCATATCCATACATCATGAAATTCAATCCAACCCTCACCCTTAATGAACTGGCAGGCATACTTCAGGCTGAATTTGTTGGTGATCCTGATTTTGTCATCACTGGCATGAACGAAATTCATATGGTTGAACCTGGCGATCTAACCTTTGTTGACCATCCAAAATATTATAATAAGGCACTGAATTCCAAGGCTACAACCATTTTAATCAACAAGAAAGTAGATTGCCCCAACGGAAAAGCCCTCATATTTCACGACAAACCTTTCGATGCCTTTATTTCGCTGGCTCAAAGGTATAGACCATTTATAGCATCGCATAGTGCCATCAGCGACACCGCCACCGTGGGAGCCGGAACAATAATTCAGCCAGGTGCATTCATTGGCAACCAAGTACAGATAGGTAAAAACTGCCTGATCCATGCCAATGTAAGCATTTATGACCACTGTGTGATCGGTGATGATGTCGTAATACATGCCAACAGCGTTATCGGTGCTGATGCTTATTATTTCCAACGCCGCCAGGATGGATATAAGAAATTCGATTCATGTGGACGGGTAATTATTGGAAATAAGGTTGAAATAGGTGCCTTGTGCAGCATCGACAAAGGCGTTACAGGCGACACCATCATTGATGAAGGCACCAAAATGGATAATCACTGTCAGGTAGGGCACGATACCTACATAGGTAAAAACTGTCTCATCGGGTCACATGCTGCCATTGCCGGCGTTACCCGTATTGAGGATGATGTAGTGCTTTGGGGTCGTGTGGCGGTTAATAAAGACCTGGTAATCGGTAAGGGTGCTGTGGTATTGGCAACCTCAGCCATCGATAAAGACATCAAAGGAAACAAAACTTATTTTGGCGCACCTGTGGGTGAAGTTCGTAGGAAATGGCGTGAGATGGCAGCAATGCGTCAACTGCCGGAATTTATGCAAGAAATGCGATCGAAATTAAATCAGGGAAAACCCTGAATTATCCTTTTACATCTTCCTTATCAATATAATAGATCTCAAACACCACCAGAATGGCCATAAAACCCCAAACCGGCACAGAAAGCTTGTCAGTATCCAGAAAGTTGTTCAACAATCCATGTACAAAATAGCTGATCAAAGCCAGGGTGACCGCAAGGCTTAATATCCGTATTTTTCTCGAACGAGCCCGTTTATGCACATTAAGGCCAGTATAAACCATAAGACCAACCAGCAGCATCACAATCAACATTCCGGGCAATCCCATTTCCGACAATGGGCCAATGTACTCACTGTGAGCATTGCCACCGTCACCCACATTGGTACTGATAATGGTCTTCTCTTTCGATCGCTGGAAAGGTCCGTAAACAAACTGATAAGTGCCGGGGCCCCAACCAAAAACAGGTCTTTCATGATATAATCTGATGGCTGATTGCCAGCGGTTAATTCGTTCGAGGTTAGAAGCATCAGATGAAATATTGTATATGGACTGCACATGCTCAACGAAATCAGCCGACGAATCCTGCTTGTTCTTTTCAAGCACATCAATTATTTCATGCTGAAAAGTATAAAGCACCCCAACAACCAGAACAATGGAGGCAAGAATCCACCTGAATTTGATGCGCAGGTAAACTGCAACATAAACCAGCAATGCTGCTCCAAGGCTGATCCAGGCTGCCCTGCTCAAGGATAGCAAGGTGGCAACAGCAAGGATAATTACCATAATCAGGATCCAGAATCGTTGCGTTTTACGTAATCCGGGATAAAAAAAGTACCCAATGGTTACGATCAAGTACATCGCCAGTGCAGCACCATAGGCCGTATGGTCATTATATAATGGTGACATGACCCAGTGTGCAGATGCTTCACTGAAGCCATAAGTTGCGTGATTAATATTGGTATAGGCTATGGCAATCAGCAGGCCGGCATTATAAAGCCAGAAATACCAGTGTATGTTTTTAATACGCTGAAAAGCAAGTGCCCCAACAAAGAAAAAAGGCACAACAAACCACATCCGTGATACCAGGTATTTAATAGAAACAATAGGCAACTCACTGGTGAAAGTGGTAATCAGCATCCAGAAAAACATCAGGTAGATGGCATAACTTATCCTATGGTTTGCAATGCGCATATCGTAACCTTTATCATAGAGAATACGGGCGAAAAAGAGCATCATAACACCAAACATAAGCGGCTCGGCGGGCAATGAGATACCAAGTCCTGCCTCAACGTCAGTTACATCAATGGATAAGGGGGTGAGAAAAGTGATAAGCAACAGAACTTTGTCGAGTGAAAAGACATAAAGTAACAATACACCCAATACAACTGGTAAAGCAAAAAAATAGTACACATCCTTATGTGCAACCAGATAAAGGTTTACAGCCAAAAACAAGGCTGCCGCAAGATAAATCCAGGCTATTTTTACTCGTTCGGTCAAAACTGCGGTTATTTCTATTTCTCTTGCTGAATACTAACTATAATGTGTTTGTTTTCGAGCATAAATATAATAAGCATGGCAAGCAGGAAAGCGCCTAATGCGGATAAAGCCACAATGACCCAACGCACAGGAAATACCTTTTTGTCGGAAGGAAAAGGATGTGTTATTATGTTGGAATAAGTCATGTCAGCATTGTAAAAACGCATGGCAAGTTCATAATCTATCTTCAGATCAACAAATGCACGGGCCTCATGTCTTAACATTTCAATGATCACCAACATTTCACCACCGTACAACTCAATGTTCCGCTTTAGCTCATTAACAGCCGCGGTATTAATGTTTACATTACCAGTACCGTATACTGTCCGTAAATAACCACGCATAACTTCCTGCGATTGTGCAGAGAAGTCAATAAGCCCATATTCTGTTCCCAATACATACATTCTGTTTTGTAAAGAATCAATCAGGTTTCGTTTATAACGAAGTTGCCTTTCATACATCTCCAAGACCTCAGCGTATTTGCTCTTGTGCAAGTGAGCTACTTTCAAATCATACAACCTGAGGATTTCATTTGCCATTATTGATGCTCGCTCAGGATCTTTATCCCTGACTGTGATGCTGATTGCTTCATAAGGGGTTTTACCCATTTTAACATTTTTGCGGAACTCACTAATCAGTGCAGTTCGATAGAATTTGTATTCGGGGTCGATCTTATAATGTACACCCAAATCAAATATCCTGATCATCGAATCTACTATATCCTGTGACTGGAGCAGTTGAAGCATCTGCTCCGTTTCGCTTTCATCCGAATAGCTATCTATGTTTGCCGGATACACCACTGTTTCAGAACGATAAAGCGGTGTAATAAAAAATGGGCCTGAAAAAATGGCTCCCAAAATGGCTGCAACCAATACGATGGCGGCCAAATGAAATCGCCACTTATACGCAAGCCTTACAATTGCTGTATTATTGAAGTAGTTATCCATATTGATTGATGTGTTATGCTTTGTGGTTAACTTATTGATTTCTATATTAGTATTGATCTCTGTCATGGGTGCGGGCAATGAAAATGACACCCATTTCTTAAGATCAATGCTTAACCAGCTTTTTTTTTTAATCCAGCTGCCGGATAAAATTGGTCTAAATATATGATGATGAGCATACTCAGAAAAAATACGGAGGAAAGTGCAATCAGCATAATCAGCCAGCGGATCGGATAGGCCTTACGCTCAGCTTCATAAGCACTAGTAACCACAAATTTGTGTGGTAAATTTTGCGTAGCATCCACCTTGGCTTCCTCATATTTTGCTTTCAGTTGCGAAAGTTGCTTGCGTTCGTGCTCGAGCATATCCCTGATCGATACATAAGGTCCGCCATATTCTGCAAGAACCTCAAGCCTTTCCTCCAGCCTTCGTATACCAGGAATGTTGTTATTTGCCAGTTCGATAGCCAGCTGCTGGTTGATCATTTCGGCTTGACTCTCATAATCATGCACACCTAAACGCCTGAGCACATTCAGTGAATCTTCCATGGTCTGCACCTGCTCTCTAAGGTTGAAGTATTCCCTTTCAACGATTTGAAATGCCCGCTGAGCCACTTCCTTCTGCATCTTGTTCATAACTGAATCGAACTGCTCTGCAATCGCATTTGCAATATGCGCACTCATGACAGGATCCTTGTCTAAAACCGTGATCTTGACTGCCATATACTCTGTGCGTCTGAATTTGATCTTGCTTTCGTAGGTTTTATAGAGGCGTGTAAACGGAAACTTCGAACCAGCCTTGATGTCATAGTGGTTCATCAGATCAAAGTCTTCGATAATCTGGTCCCTGATCTGGTTGGAATTCAATATCTGCAGCATTCTTTCGGTTTGCTCATCTTCTCCAAATTCGAGCAGGTCCTTTTGTTGTTGATTGGATGTACTAAGGAGCACCTTGGATATTGAATTGGTTGATGTTGGATAAAGAATGACGACCGACCGGTACATTGGCGTGATAAAGACAGGTAAAGTGAAAATATAGGTGAGTATAGCAGCAGCAATCAGCACTATTACAATTGCTTTCCTATTGATTTGAAGCAATTTAAAAATGCTTCTCGAATCCAATTCACCGTTTTGTTGCTGTTGCATTAAGATTTAGTTTGAAAGGGAGTGCCAAAAATAGAAAATTATTTAATTCAAAATATTATTCCCCAAACATAAGTACTCTATGGCTTAGCTTAGAGTGAAATCCACATAACCAAGTTCTTCCAATTGTCTCACCACTTCATTTACGTCCAGGCCGCCTTTCAATGGACGAAGTAAGGTAGAAAGGCCTGTATCAGCATCATTCAGACGGATGGTATATGGCACCTTCCCCTGGCTTAGCTCAATCAGCTGAATAAACTCAAGCATCTGGTCCTCATTTATCCTTTCTACATGCAGCGTAATGCTTATTTGTTTAGTAAGTTTTTCGAGCAGGCTATCAAGCAATTTGATATCTGTTATCTTTAACTCGTACTGCTCTTTATTCCTGTAATTCTGCTGCACCAAGGCAGTCACATAAATAAAGGTATTGACCTCTATCAGATATTTAAACTTGAGATAATGCTCCGACCAAAGCAACAATTCAATAGAATCACTCTGGTCTTCAATCTTAAACCTTGCATATGGTTTTCCATTAGAGGTTGTTAAATGATCAGAAGAAACGATCTGTCCGGCGAACGCAAGTTTTGTTCCAAGCATGTTTTGTAATTCCTGGTTAATGCTTGAAATGGTGGTATTCGTAAAAAACTTCAACTGTATCTTATAGTCATCCATGGGATGGCTGCTAATATAGAAGCCGATCGTGTCGAGTTCCATCTTCAGCTCGGTCATTTTTGTCCAGGGCTCACATTCAGGAAAACTCAGCTCCAAAGTTTCAGTACTGGTCTCTTCACCAAATAAATTTGTTTGCGATGAATTCCGCATCTCCTGCACCTGCGCCGTGTATCGTATTGCTTTCTCCAGAAAGGTATTGTTTTCATTGGCCTCCTTGTGAAAGAACTGCGCGCGATGCACCCCTTCGAATGAATCAAAAGCACCTGCCATAGCCAGTGCTTCCAGGTTGCGCTTATTCACGGTGCGCAAGTTGATGCGGGTCAAAAAATCAAATACATTTAAGAAGTTGCCATTCGACTCACGTTCTTCAATAATGTTTTTAACAGCAGCTTCGCCTATATTTTTTATGGCACCCAATCCAAACCTTATCTCGCCCTTGTCGTTTACTGTGAATTTATAATGTGATTCGTTTATGTCAGGACCCAATGTTATGATGCCCATTCTACGGCACTCTTCCATAAAGAAAGTGACTTGCTTTATATCACTTCTGTTGTTGCTGAGGACTGCTGCCATAAATTCAGCAGGATAATTGGCTTTTAGGTAGGCCGTTTGAAATCCGACAACAGCATAACAGGTGGAGTGCGATTTATTAAATGCATAATTGGCAAATGCCAGCCAATCGTTCCATATTTTTCTAAGTTTTTCTTCCGGATGTTTATTGGCCATACCACCCTGAATGAATTTTTCCTCAAGCTGCGTCAGTAAAGATCTGTTTTTTTTACCCATGGCCTTTCGCAGGGTGTCGGCCTCACCTTTGGTAAAACCGGCAAGTTTCTGCGACAACAACATCACTTGCTCCTGGTACACTGTGATCCCATAAGTCTCCTCCAGGATATCACGCATGGCTTCCAGCTCGTAAGTCACTGGCTCAATGCGATGTTTGCGTTTAATATAATTGGGAATATACGCCATAGGCCCAGGCCTGTAAAGCGCATTCATGGCGATAAGGTCATTAAATTCAGTAGGCTGCAATTCCTTCAGGTGCTTACGCATACCGGCGCTTTCGTACTGGAATATGCCAACCGTTTCGCCACGTTGAAACAACTCATAGGTCTTGATATCATCAAGTGGAATATGGTCGGCCTCAATAGTCAGGTTGTGTCTTTTACGTATGATCGCGATGGTCTCTTTGATGAGCGAGAGGGTTTTCAGTCCGAGGAAGTCTACCTTGAGCAGGCCTGCTGCCTCGGCCACATCATTATCGAATTGGGTTGCCCACAGATTTTGCTCCTTACCTTCCTTGGATTCTTTGGGTACGATGATTGGCACGATCTCACGTAAATCAGTTGGGGTGATCACAAAGCCACAGGCATGAATCCCGGTGTTTCTTATTGAGCCTTCCAGCTTCAGTGTGTTTTTGAGTATTTCACCTTCCACACTTTCTTCTTCTACCCTCTTTTTAAGCATTTCTCCCGCTTCGATCTGATCAGGCCTGTACTTATCCCGTAGCTTGTCCGGTGGCAGGTTATAAAAATCACTCAGCGTGACATTCATGGTGGCACTTGCAAGTTTATTCACCACCGACAAATCTACATCAAGTGCTCTACCAATGTCACGGATGGCTGACTTGGTTCCCAAGGTACCATAGGTAATGATCTGTGCAACTTTGTTCTGTCCGTACTTATGGGTTACGTAATCAATAACTTTCGAACGTCCCTCATCATCAAAATCTATATCGATATCCGGCATGGATACTCGGTCAGGATTAAGGAAGCGCTCAAAAAGTAACCCATACTTTAAGGGATCAACATTAGTGATGCCGGTACAATAAGCCACCAGTGAGCCGGCAGCAGATCCTCTGCCTGGTCCTACTGAAACCCCCAAACGCCTGGCCTCTGCAATCAAATCCTGCACAATAAGAAAATACCCCGGATAACCTGTCCTTTCGATTGTTGCCAACTCAAAATCAAGTCGTTCTTTTATCTCGTCCGTAATATCTCCGAAACGTTCTTTTGCACCCTCATAGGCAAGGTGACGCAAATAGGCATTCTCCCCACGTTGACCATGATCCTTCTTATCATCATCATTTTGGTAAGCTTCCGGTATTTCAAATTCAGGAAGCGAAACCTCCCGCTCAAGATCGAAAGGCTCAATCTTATCCACGATATGTTGCACGTTTGAAATTGCTTCGGGAAGGTCTGAAAACAATGCCAGCATCTCTTCCTGTGTCTTGAAGTAAAACTCATCATTCGGGAAACCAAAACGATAACCATAACCACGGCCAATTGGATCAGCCTTGCGGTTGTTATCTTTGATACAGATCATGAAATCCTGTGCATCAGCATCCGCCTTGTCCAGATAATAGGTGTTGTTTGAGGCGAAATACTTTATATCATATTTGGCAGCCATCCCAAGTAAAAACTTGTTCAGGTGCGCTTCCTCCTCAAGCCCATGTCTGTTGATTTCCAGGTAAAAGTCATCACCAAAGTGCTCTTTCCACCACTGAACAGCCTCCTCAGCCTGATGTTCACCAACATTAAGCAGCAAGTTGGGAATATCTCCACTGATGCCACCACTGCTAACAATTAAACCTTCCTTATACTGCAACAGGAGGTCCTTGTCAATACGTGGAACATAGTAGAAACCATCAGTATAGGAAAGCGAACTGAGCATGCTCAGGTTTGTAAAACCTTGTTTATTCTTTGCAAAAAACGGGACCAGGTTTCCATTGTCTTTGATGCTGCGGTCACGATGGTTTCGACAAATATAGAGTTCCGTGCCAACAAGCCCTTTGATCAGTTGTTGATGTTCTTTCACCCCTCGTTGAACTGCATCTTCTTCTGATTTGTTGTGTTTTTTGATCGCATTCACAAACTGAAATGTCCCCATCATATTACCGGTATCAGTAAGTCCTACAGCAGGCATTTTCAGTTTCGCAGCTTGCTTAACCAATGCCTTAATATTGGTTGTAGATGTGAGTATTGAGAATGTACTATGATTCCGCAGATGCGAATAGTCAAGCTTCGATTGAGCATCCACTATTGTTTTGTGAACTAGCGGATCCGGCTCAGTGTCACTCATATGTCCCTGACCTACAGCTTCATGATTTGGAGCTATGGAAATGCCCGAAGTCTGCATAGGGTTAGGATTGGCCTTGCGAAACTGCTCAACAATTGATTCCTCAACATGCAGATCATCAGCAGAAAATTCTCTCCTGCGCACCAACTCAAAGAAGCAGCGGGTCGTCGCCTCAACATCAGCCGATGCATTGTGTGCCTGTCCAAAGCCTTCACTAAATAAAACCTGGTGCAATTCCTCCAAAGTCGGCAATTTGAACTTTCCGCCTTTACCCCCTGGAATTTTGCAAAAGGAAGCCGTTTTTTCAGTACATGTATCTAGTAGATGTAAGCTGGTTAAAGGTGTATCCAGGTTGCAGCGTAAAAACTCCACCGCCATGATGCTGTAATCAAAATCAATATTATGTCCAACAAGTAAATGTGTTTTGGACAGGACCTTGTTGAAATGATCGAGCACCTTTTCCAGTTCCATCCCATGCTTTTCAGCAAATGATGTATCAATTCCATGCACCCGTGAGGCATTGAACGGAATTGTAAAGCCTTCTGGCTTGATTATATGATTAGCGGTTTCGATTAGTTTGCCGCTTTCATCATGCAGCTGCCATGCAATCTGCACAACACGTGGCCAGTTATCAAAATCTGTTAGTGGTGCGTTTTTATCGCGGGGAAGGCCTGTGGTCTCTGTATCGAAAATTAGGAACATCCTGGTAAGTTAATTTAATTACTTAGATATTAGGAAGATAATAAAATTAAGTGGTTCTACAAAGTTATGCTTAATTCCATTTTTACTTATGCCTTTGTTGAAAACTTATTGCCGTAATCTGCAATCTAAATCCCAAACCTCTCTATCTTAGCCAGCTATGAGCACAACTGAAAATTTCAATCATATTGAACACTTGCTATCCCGGTTACTGTTTCATTTCGGGTATCAGGTTGATGCGAACCTAAGTCTTACTGAAAAGCTTGATTTGATAAGGCGCCACGACAGATCAATAGCCGATCTAATTGCTAACTACTATGAAGCTGTACATTTATATCAGTTTATCTGTAACGATATTGAGCTGAAGATCAAAGCACCTGAAATCTGGACGATCCAAAGTGAATCGGCTGAAGAACAAGTTGAGATCTTTCATAATCAAGTTCTTGATAAATTAAGCTCTATAATTAGCTGAATATTTAAGGAGAACTTTACAGTGTAAATCACTATCATACATTGGTTTACAATAGCAGTCCACTGGATTTCATTACGTATTATCATCTCATTGCTGATGTATTGGGATCAATTGGGGAGCTAAATATTTTAATGATGCAAGGAAAAAGATCAAGAATGGGTTCAGCTGGAGTGGCACCATCACTACCACCATTTTTTTTTAGATAATAGGATATCAAAAACGCATTCTCAAAATTGATGCTTCTATTATGAGCCTGACATCATGCCATCATCAACAAATTATGTGAAATTCTTAACAATATTTGACATTTACACTTGAAATAATACTTAAATTTGCACCTATTAAATAACAGATTTTTTCATAAAAAAAATTAATCGACATGAAAACAATCACAATTCTGCTGACAGCTCTGTTGCTCCCACTGCTGCCATTAATGGCCCAGGATGCAAAATCAGAAAGTGAAACCGTAAATGAAACTGAGTCAAGCGGGCCTGAGATTTCTTTCAGTAAAACAGTTCATGATTATGGTGAAATTACAGTCGGCAGCGATGGCAGCTCTACCTTTGAGTTTACCAATACAGGTACAGAACCATTGATCCTTTCCAGGCCACGTTCAAGCTGTGGATGTACCGTTCCCAGCTGGCCACGCGAACCAATCCTGCCAGGAGAAAGTGAGAGTATTAAAGTAACTTATAACACGGCACGAGTTGGTAAAATCAACAAGACAGTAACTGTGATGTCCAATGCCAAAAATAGCAGCAGTGTGGTATTGCGCATAACCGGTAATGTAGTGAACAAGCCTGAAACAACGCTTCTGGAGAAAAACACCGGCGTTGGGACAAGCCCATCAAAAAATTAAATCATTTCTTTATAAATTCAATCTATCAGCCCGGCTTCCCAAAGCCGGGTAGATTATTTTTTTGTAATAAATCAAATTAAAACAAGATGCCTCAAATTTCAGTAAAAGGGCGCATGATGCCCGAATCACCCATCCGAAAACTTGTACCCTATGCTGAAGCAGCCAAGGGTAGAGGTGTAAAAGTGTACCACCTTAATATCGGACAACCCGATATTCAAACACCTGAAGTTGCACTGGACGCTGTACGCAATTTTTCAGATAAGGTGATTGAGTACAGCCATTCAGCAGGAATCTTGCCGTACCGAAAAAAACTGGTAGAATATTACAAAAAAAATGATATTCATATTACAGCCGAGGACATTATTATTGGTGCCGGTGCCTCCGAGGCTATCCTGTTTGCCTTTCAGTCTATTATGGATCCTGATGATGAAGTCATCATCCCCGAACCATTTTATGCCAACTACAATGGTTTTGCAATCAATGCAGGCGTAAAAGTCAAACCCATATTTTCGTCCATAGAAACCGGCTTTGCCTTGCCCCCGATAACTGAATTTGAAAAATCCATTACACCTAAAACAAAAGCGATACTGATCTGCAACCCCAACAATCCTACCGGATATCTCTATTCAAAAGAAGAGCTCGAAACATTGCGTCAGTTAGTTCTCAAACACGATCTTTATCTGATTGCCGACGAAGTTTATCGTGAATTCTGCTATGACGGCAATACCCATCACTCTTGCATGCATCTCAAAGGTGTTGAGGACAATGTAATTTTGATCGATTCTGTATCAAAACGTTACAGTGCTTGTGGTGTACGCATTGGCTGTATGATTTCTAAAAACAAGGAAGTGATGCAAACCGCCCTTAAGTTTGCACAAGCCCGTTTGAGCCCACCCAGCCTGGGTCAGGTGGTGGCCGAAGCGGCCTTGGGTACCCCCGACAGCTACTTCGAAGATGTACTCCAGGAATACTTGCAACGTAGAGATGTGGTGGTAAAAGCCATCAATCAAATTCCGGGTGCAAAGTGTCCAAAACCCAAAGGAGCCTTTTATGTAGTCGCGAAACTGCCTGTTGACGATTCCGATCAATTCTGCAGGTGGTTGCTTGAATCCTTCAAGTATGAAAAGCAGACCGTTATGTTTGCCCCTGCCAGTGGGTTCTATTCCACCTCAAGCAGAGGCAAAGACGAAGTTCGCATCAGCTACGTGCTGAATGTAAATGATCTTGCCAAATCCATGAAGGTGCTCGAAGAAGCGCTTAAAGTGTATCCGGGCAGGACAGTGTAAACTATAACGCAATTAGTTTCCCATCCGGATTCCCAATCCAAGCATCACTACCGGATCAGCAGCCTGGAAGAAGGCAGAAGAGGCGGTAATGGTATGATCGCGTGCAGTAATGATAGTTGAGTTGAAGGGATCCCAAACTGCATCATGATAACCACTGCCCTGCGAAATAGATGTGAAGCTACCCGTAACCGGATTGATCATGCCGACGCCTTGGCCTGAGATCGCCAGAAAATTTTGATCACCATGATACCTTAAGCGTTTAATTCCTTGTAGACTTAACTCGCCCAATGATTCGATCTGTTCGGATTGCTTATCCCAGGCTTTAAATATCAGTCTGCCTGTATGAGATTGAGAAGCAATGACAATTTTATTCTCGTTGTAACCGAAAATACCAATTATTGCACCGTTTAACGAAAATCGTTTATAAAAAACAGCGGTAGGTTTATAGTACAATGAAAGAATATAGTGTCCCCCGGGCAGGATCTGCTGAATAGCATACAGGTATTCATCATCAAAGAAAACGTATCGTGGTATGGTATCGGGCTGATGGAACACATGAAGCAGCCCACGCCCGGTTGTGGCGTTGATCAAACTTAGGGTTCCACTGGCATCGGCAACCAAAAGATTGTTGGCCTGCATGGCAAAATGAGTAAATTTTGCTGCAGGCATGCCGGCATCTCTTTCCCAAATAACTTGACCGTTTTCAGCAATAGCCAGCAGGCGGGAAGGTTTTTCTGTAATAAGATAGGTCATGCCATTGTCCTGGTTATTCTCAAATTGTACAATATCTCTTGGTGAAGTAAATATTTTCATCGCGCTGTGCAGATCGCTATCAAGACGCCATAATTCACTCCTGCCTGGTACTTCAGTTACAAAGTAAAGAACAGGCACATTGGCGTGCACAATATCAATGGTCACCTTCAAGTATTTGAATTTCTCATTGTGGCCATCATTGACCAGAACCTGCAAATAATAGGTTCCTGCAGCAAGCTGAGTGGTCCATTCAAAATCGAATTCGATAATGGTATCGATGGCTGAAGGGTAGAACCACACTGACGGCAATACGGGCAAATGGTCAGCATTTACAAGGGCTAAACGCACACTTGTAATTTGCCTGTCATCGCGCACCTGGAACCGGACAGTGATTTGATTTTCAGTAATTAGTGCATTCTCGGAGGGTAAAATGAAAACAATTTCCGGATCGCTGGTATCCTGTTCCTTGGAGCAGGAAACGAATACTGCAAGCAACAAAATCAAGGTAATAGATTGTATCGAACAGCGAACCATCCTAAATTTTTTAACTTTGGCTAAAATAAGTAAATTAAAAACAAGCAAATAATAAGGCACATGTTGTATAATTTAGATTTATCGCAGGTTCTGTTTCTTGATATTGAAACTGTGCCCGCCTATTCCGAATATGACCAGCTTTCGGATAAGATGAAAAAACTCTGGGATCGCAAAGCACGTTTTCTCAAAAGTGAGGAGTCAATTGAACCTGCTGAGTTGTATGAAAGAGCAGGTATTTATGCTGAATTTGGGAGGATCATTTGCATATCCGTGGGTCTATTCAATGGTGCTGAGTTCCGTATCAAATCATTTTACGGTGAAGATGAAAAAATATTATTGGATGATTTTGCGCAAATGCTAAACCGTCATTACAACCATCCACAGCAATTGCTGTGTGCCCATAATGGCAAGGAGTTCGACTTTCCCTATATCGCACGACGCATGCTGATCAATGGAATAGAGCTACCGGATATCTTGCAAATGGCCGGTAAAAAGCCCTGGGAGATCAGGCACCTCGACACCATGGAATTGTGGAAATTCGGTGATTATAAAAACTATACCTCCCTTGACTTACTCACCGCCATATTTAAAATTCCAACCCCAAAAGATGATATTGATGGAAGCATGGTAAAAAAGGTTTTTTATGAGGACAAGGATTTGGAGCGTATCGTCAATTATTGTCAGAAAGATGTGCTTGCCATAGCCCAACTGATGCGCCGATACATGAATCAGCCACTCATACCTGAAACAAGCATCGTTTATACATCTTAAATCTATAAGACCTTATAGCTAATGTTATGACGCTTAAACGCCACATACTCTCAAAATCGACTTTCATACGCGGGATGCAGTGTCCAAAGTCTTTGTACTTGCATAAAAAACGTCCATTTTTGCGCGACAGGATCAGTGCCGAACAACTGGCGAAATTCAAGCGTGGTACAGATGTGGGTGTGCTTGCCCGCGACCTGTTCCCTGGTGGTGTGGATATGAGTCCCAGGTCTCCATCACAGTATCAAAAAAAAGTATTAGAAACCCAGCAAGCCATCAATAATCATGATATTGATGTCATCTATGAAGCCGTATTTCAATATGATGACACACTCATCATGCTTGATATTCTTGTCCGTGATGCCAATCAGTGGAAGGCTTATGAAGTAAAAAGTTCCCGCGCACTATCGGAGACCTATTACACGGATGCATCCTTGCAATATTATGTGCTTCACGGATCAGGCCTGGATGTTGCCGATTTCTGTCTCATATACATCAATCAGGATTATGAGTTGATTGGTCAGATTGAATTGCAAAAACTTTTCAAGTTTCAAAGTGTGCTGGAATATGTTAAGACGCAATCGGACTTCATCTCAGGGCAAATCAGCAAGCTGAAAGAAACACTGCAACTGAAAAACTCCCCAAAAGTGCCTGTCGGCTGGCATTGCAACAAGCCCTATCCATGCGACTTTATTGGCCACTGCTGGAAAGATGTACCCCATCCTCATATATTTAAACTCACTGCTTTCGATCCTAAATTGATTGCCACATGTGCAGAGAAGGGTCTATACTCAGTCGATCAAATTGATGGCCTTCAAGCTAAAAATGAAATACAAAAGGCTCAACTAAAGGCCTTGGCCACAAATTCCAAGACTTATGATTCCAAACAATTAGAACAACTGATCAGTCCAATTAATATGGCTGAGACGGCATTTCTTAAAGTCTTATTACATGCTCCGGCAGTACCACAGATTGAGCATACAAAGCCTTACCAGTTGTTACCCCTGGCTTTGTCGTGGATTGAAGAAAATGAAGACAAAACCAACTTTTTCGTGATCGAACAGGATAATTTAGCGTCCCTTATTTCATTCAGTAATCACTTAATTGAACTGGCACGAACACACCGATTTTTGATTACTGATGACGCCTCAGGTTTGCATGAATTCATAAAAGGTGCCAAGAATTTACTCCCTGCTAATATTTATACCGGGCTCTCAGAAATCGAAATACGCTTGGTTGGCATCCGGCAGCTGCTGGAGGCCATAAATTTTTTCCATCCGGAGGTTGATGCACCGGGAACACTGGATCAATATGCCACTGCATTGCTTCAGCAGGATGTACGTCTGCGCGATGAGGTATTAATAATACCCGAAATATTGACCTCCTGTCATGATGTAAACCTCAAAATAAGCAAGGACATTCTGTCAGACCATACCTTAACAATCAGGCAGCTTTACAAAAAGATCAAATCGTGGTAACATTCTGACTTACATTTCTTAGCTCCCTCTTTTAGTGATTAAATCCCGCAGATAAGCCAACTTTGAATTAAAAGTGATTGCAAATTCTCAATTTTACCACCCAAAAAGATATTAACATAAGCTGCCAGACTGTTCATAATTTGTAATTTTGGCTCATGGAGACAAGCAAGAGCCGAAAAAAACCACAGCCAATCTCAGCAGCAGATCAACTGAAAGACATACTGTTACAACATGGACGCGTTCCACCCCAAGCAACCGATCTGGAGGAGGTTGTATTGGGTGCCATGATGCTGGAAAAAGACGCAGTAAATGCCGTTATCGAATTTCTCAAACCTGAAGTATTCTACAAGGATAACCATCAAAAGATCTTCAAGGCCATTCAGGAACTGTTTACCAAATCGGAACCAGTAGACATACTCACGGTGACCAACCAACTCAAGTCCAATGGTGACCTGGATATTGTCGGTGGGGCGTATTACATATCACAGCTGACAAATAGGGTGGTATCTGCAGCCAATATTGAGTTTCATGCCCGCATTATCCTGCAAAAGCATATTCAGCGCGAGTTAATACGGATTTCAACCGATATCATCAACAAAGCATACGAAGATACCACAGATGTTTTTGACCTGCTTGACAATGCCGAGCAGGGCTTGTTTGCCGTAAGTGAAACAAACCTCAGGCGCAGTTTCAGCAGCATGACCGACCTTGTTAAGCAAGCCATTCTGGATATTGAAAGCGCCAAAAACAGTGGATCCAACCTCAGGGGCGTTCCCTCAGGCTACACTGAACTGGACCGTATCACCTCAGGTTGGCAGAAATCTGACCTCATTATATTGGCTGCAAGACCCAGTATGGGTAAGACTGCCCTTGCACTGAATATTGCACGTAATATTTCAGTTGATTTTCAGCGACCTGTTGCCTTTTTCTCATTGGAGATGTCTTCTGTTCAGCTTGTTACAAGATTGATATCAAGCGAAACCTATCTGCCCGCCGAAAAATTGCGTAAAGGCGATCTGGCTGATTACGAATGGCAACAACTCAACAGCCGCATTTCTCCCCTTGTAAAAGCAAAACTGTATATAGATGACACTCCGCAGCTCTCGATATTTGAGCTGCGCGCCAAATGCCGCCGCCTGAAACAACAGCATGATATTCAGATGGTTTTTGTTGATTATTTGCAATTGATGACCGCCGGCAACGAAAACCGGGGCAATCGAGAACAGGAGATCAGTAACATATCCCGCTCATTAAAGAGCCTCGCAAAAGAACTGGATGTGCCGGTATTGGCACTCTCACAGCTTAGCCGCCAGGTTGAAAGCCGTCCCGGATCAAAAAAACCGATTCTTTCCGACCTCCGCGAATCAGGGGCCATTGAACAGGATGCAGATATGGTTATTTTCATCTACAGACCAGAATATTATGGGATGACCGAAGATGGTGAAGGAAACTCCACTGTTGGACAGGCAGTCATCAGCATTGCGAAACACAGAAATGGTAAGCTGGGAGATGTAAATCTCAGGTTTATAGGACAGTTTGCACGATTTGACGAATTGGATTCGAGCCAGAGAAAAATGGCTGAACTGAGTCCGAACAACCATTTTGAAGTGCAAACCAAAACAATAGCTTCCAAAATGAACGACGATTCTGATTTTGAGCCTGATGAAGACCCATTCTAAACATTATATACCGAAACAAATGAAAAACATCCTGAAGATCAGCACTTTTCTGTCTTTCCTTATCCTATATGCTCCAGCTGCATTATTAGGACAATCAATCCAACTGTCATATAACTTATCTAGTGGCAAGATATATCAACTGAAATCCAATACCGAACAAACCATAAGTATGGATATTATGGGGCAGGAAATGGTGATCAACCAACACATTGAAGTGTTTCAGGATGTAGAGGTTAAGAACATTGATAACGAGGGGAATCACACACTGGATTACACCTATATTCGCGTCAGGTTGAATCAAAACGCAATGGGTATGGAAGTTAAGTATGATTCAGATAATCAATCCGAAAGTGATAATCCTATGGTACAGCAACTCTCTAATGCCATGAAGGATGTAGTAGGAAGGACTGTACAGGTGGTTTTCAATCGCCTTGGTCATCCAATCTCATCTGATATGGATGATTTCTTTCCGGAGAATGTAAACGTATCAGGTGCAGAGTCGGGCATGCTTTCGATCTATCCTGACAAAGAAATACAAGTTGGTGATAGCTGGGAAGTGGAAGTAGATGTGGACATGGCTATGGATATTAAAGTAGGAACAACTTTTACCTTAAACGAAATCAAGGGCAATGATGCCATCATTAGTTTTGAAGGCAATGTGGAGAACATCATTGACCAGGAAACGAAAGCCCATATCGAAGGACAGATCAATGGTAAACTTATTGTTGATATCACCAGTGGCTGGACAAAGTCTGCAACTTACAATCAACATATGACGATGGATATGGAAGAAGACGGTGTCAGGATGCCTATGCAGTTAAATAGTGTCACAACCATGATATCGGACTAAGCGGTTAAGCTTTAAATTATTACGTTAAAGCAATGATTACCTATTGAACCGAAGGATCATGAGAGTCAACTACAGATTTTTCAAACATGTTCTCGGTTATGCCAGGATGTTTATAAAAAAACTGATCTATTTCCTGGGGGTGTTATCATTGATATTTATCATCTTGAGCTTCACTGACTATCCGTATTACGCATATCATTGGCTTGGCACATCCAATGCCGGCATCATGGACCAACCGGACTATATTGTGGTGATGGGTGCCGGTGGCATGCCCGGACCTGAGGGTATGATGCGATGCTATTTTGCATCGCAAGCGGCTGAGATGTTTCCTGATGCGCTTTTGATCATCGCCCTGCCTGCTGATTCATCCAGTTTTCAAGACAGCGACCACCGGCGTATGATTGATGAAATTATTAGGCGTGGCATTGAACGTGAGCGAATTCTCTCCGAAATCAAAGGCACCAACACGATTACACAAGCCAGAAATATAAAGGACATGGTCAAACACAATAATAACACGGTCATGATCATTACTTCGCCCGAGCATATGTACAGATGTATAAAGACTTTTCAGAAACAAGGATTGTCAAACACAGGGGGAATCGCCACTTTTGAGCATGCATTTGACCAGGAGCTCCTTACTGAAAAAGATGAAAAAGGACGTGCACGTAGACAGACAGATCAGTTGCTTGACTTGCGATACAATATGTGGAGTTATATGCAGTATCAAATCACCGTACTGCGTGAATTCGTAGCCATTGTATGGTATTGGCTTCGTGGATATATCTAAAACAGAATTGTTTGAGGTTGATCACCTTCACTTGTATAACACTCCATTTGGAACGTCCGTAACCAACATAAAATGATCAATTTAGTCTTTTAACATGAATTGTGCTTACAGCCTAACCCTCACCATAATGCATCACGGATAAAAAACATTCCACTTAAAATCATATGTGATTTACTAAACCATAGTTTTACATTTTTTTCCTGACTTCCGGATAAAAATGACAATGAAGTTGCACAGTACTGGCCTGCTGATACCTATCAAACCTGTCACTACTGTTTGGGTGTCCCAAGCAAATCCTATTGTCCTTTTGTTTTGGCAAAAGGACCAAAACCATCTGCGCAAATTAATGCCGGCGCGCTCTTGAAAAGCACAACTAAACCTGGCAAAAAAGTGGTTTCGGCCTAAGGGCCTCAACCAAACGTCCTTTGGGCCGTTTTTGCCGGTTTAGTAAGCGCTTTTCAATTCACTGCCCCACCGCCCTCAAATTTGAGCGGGCCAGCGCAGCAGTTAATTCATGATTGCGTGTTAATAACCTCAATATCTGAAATGCTTGAAGATATACTACCATTATGTTTGAAGCAGCGGGCAGGCCATGCCCCAATACGGTTGACGGACAAGCCCCTCGCCAACACCGCATTTGCTGTGGCTAACGCGCCAGGTGAAAGACCGTTCTGTTATAGAAACAAGAGTCTATCCATTGAACCATTCAGATTAATTACGAATCGCTTCAAACTCATCTTAAATGTAAGGGATTTGCGAGTCCTGTGGATTAACTTTTTGCAGATTAAAAGGATTCCTTTTACCCCGGAATGATTCATTTTTTGTCCTTGTGTTTCAGTAAGAACTAACTGCAAATAGTGAACCGTGCTCCATTGACCTTAAATTCTTTTCATTGCAAAACAAGGTGACTTACCATGTGGGATGGCCTCACGAGCGATCCGGAAGGCAGGTGCGATTTAACTGCATCCGTGGTAGATGTAAAAATCATTTTACCACCCTGAATTGAATATTAATGACCCTGCCGGCTTGGATCGCGCAAGGGGTAAGGCGCCGTAGCTTTTGCTTGAAAGGAATTTTTAGTCTTGATCTTTTGCAACTTTTGGATTAAGTTGGAGCGAAGCGGAAATCCCGATTTTTTATCATCGGGACCAAAAGTTGGAGAAAATATCTTTTTAAGGCGCTGGTTTTGTTTCTTTTGACTAAACAAAAGAAAGAAGAAAAATGGATTTTATGTCCTTTTGTTTTGGCAAAAGGACGATCTGCCGGCTGGCGGAGTACAGGCAAATCTGTCTTGCCCGGGGATAAACCCACAATCCAAATTGAAAATGAAACTTCTCGGCTTTTAAATCAAATTGCATCGATCAATAATTCCTTATGGAGAAAAAAGTGGGTGCCCAATCCGGAAAACCTGACCTTGACCATAATGCATCATGGATAAAAAACATTCCACTTAAAATCATATGTGATTTACCAAACCATAGTGTTACATTTTTTTCTATACTTGCCTGATGAATCAATGAATCAAGCTTAATAAACACCATCATAAAAAACAATAAAAAATGCAAAATTTGAACCAATTGATTAAAATATGCATCTTAATCTTTCTCTTGGGAATCGGTGAAGTTTTTGCACTCAATCCTACCATCATCAACGGCGATGTCATGCTTTGCCCTAATTCGCAGGAAACACTGGTTACCCAAACTTATGACACCTACCAGTGGTACAAGGATGGCAATGCCATTCCCGGGGCAACGGCTCAAACACATGTGATTGATTATTATAATGATGTATTATCAACATTCAGTGTTTTTGTAACCCTGGGTGATGAATCAGCCATGTCACCAACAATATTCGTCGATGGTTGGGTTTTCAACCCTATCGTGGTCTCATCCTACGGTCAGGGTTATTGGGGAACCGGGGATGGATGGGAAATGTGCAGCAATCATGAACTGTATTTTGAAGTGATGATGCCATACACTACAAATGTACAATGGTACAAAGACGGCATCCCTATTGAGGACGCAACTAATGTGGTGTACCAGGTAACCGAAACCGGTGTTTACACTGTTAGCGGAGCACCGGAAATTTGCCCGGCATATGTACAATACAGCCTGCCGCTGCCCGTGCTCGTTCACAAGCCCCCAAAACCTGTGATCACACAATCATACGATACGCTATTCACTTCAGAATATCCGGGACAATGGTATTTTGGCCTGAATATACTCCCCGGAGAGACAGGCCAGTTTATCTTACCCGAATCAGCAGGCAATTATCGTTTCAACTATACTGACAGCAATGGATGCTCAGAAATGTCAGATTTCTATTACTTTGAATGGGACCCTGTATCGGTCGCCCCAAACTTCGTAGAAGAACCACCGGAGGTGATTCTCGCCGGTAACTCGCTCCAAATTCGGAATGGTGAAGGATATACTTACAATATATTCTCCATCACAGGCAAACTCGTTATTCATGGACTGGTTGAAAACAATTTGAATCAGGATATCAGTCTGCTCAAGCCGGGCATATACCTGATACAGTTGGTCAGAGATGACAGTCTATTCAGTAAGAAAATTGTAAAACAATAAAGAGCGGATTGAAACCCGATCATTTTCAATATGATAGGATGCTTACGAAAGCACCTCATTCACCAATTCGGCGGCTTCCTGTAGCTTGATTGCAGAATACACCTTGAGTCCTGAACGATCTATCAGCTCCTTGCCTTCAACAGCATTGGTGCCCTGCAGCCGAACAATTATGGGTATGTTAATTTCACCAATGTTATTGTAGGCGTCCACAATACCTTGGGCAACCCTGTCGCAGCGGACGATTCCACCAAAGATATTTACCAGGATCGCCTTGACATTTTCATCTTTCAGGATAATACGGAATGCCTCTTCCACCCTTTTGGCATTGGCAGTTCCACCTACATCAAGGAAGTTTGCAGGCTCACCTCCTGACATTTTGATCATGTCCATTGTAGCCATAGCCAGTCCGGCGCCATTTACCATGCATCCCACATTACCATCCAGTTTCACAAAATTCAGGTCGAATCTGCTGGCTTCTACCTCTACCGGATCCTCCTCGTTCAGGTCGCGCATATCAGCAATATCAGCATGGCGAAACAGGGCGTTGTTGTCGATGGTAACCTTGCTGTCAGCAGCAAATATCTTATTATCAGCAGCCTTGATGACCGGATTGATTTCAAACATACTTGCATCACTGCCCACATAGGCGGTATATAGCTGGTTGACAAATTTTACCATGTTCTTATAGGCGTCACCTTCAAGTCCAAGATTAAAAGCGATCCTTCTAGCCTGGAAACCCTGTAAGCCCACCCTGGGATCGATCTCTTCAGTAAAGATCTCTTCAGGTGTTTCCTCTGCAACAGCTTCGATGTCCATACCACCTCTTGGAGAATACATAATCATATTACGACCTGTAGCTCGGTTTAAGAGTACACTCATATATATCTCGGTAACTTCAAAAGGGCCGGGATAATAAATATTTTGCTCAATAAGTACCCTGCGCACCAATTTTCCTTCAGCACTGGTCTGAGGAGTTACGAGCATCATACCAATAATCTGATCGGCATAGGTTTCAACCTCTCCAATCGATTTGGCTATCTTCACTCCGCCGCCTTTGCCACGGCCGCCGGCATGTATCTGAGCTTTGACTGCCCATCGGTCCGAACCGGCTTTCTTTTCTATTTCTTTGGCTGCTTCTACTGCTTTAGCAGGTGATTCAGCTACTATTCCTAACGGAACCGAAACACCATAACTGCTTAAGATTTGTTTTCCCTGATACTCGTGTAAATTCATATTGTCTTTGATCTAAATTGGAAAGAATAACAGCCGCCAAAATTATTAAAAAACAGCCTATGCCCAACAATCAAGGGTTTACTTTTTTTTATAGCCTTTTACATTGTCTTGTCAGAAACATCTGCTGCTGTATTTGCAGATTGCATTCAAAATTCCCGGCTGGCAAGGCTGTCAAAAACTAACTGCTACCCATTGAACTATTTCGTACTTTTGCCCTCTAGATATTCATCAGGATGATCCAGGCAAAACAGATCAGGAAATCATTTGGAAACTTAGAGGTCTTAAAAGGGATCGATCTGGAGATTAAGGCCCGCGAAGTGGTTTCTATTGTGGGCGCATCGGGGGCCGGAAAATCAACGCTTTTGCAGATTTTAGGCACCATTGACAAGGCTGATAGCGGAAAACTTTATATCCAGGATACTGAAGTAAACAGAATCGGAGAAAAAGCCCTTGCCAAATTTAGAAATGGAAACATTGGATTCGTTTTTCAGTTTCATCATCTGCTGCCCGAATTTACTGCTTTGGAAAATATTTGCATACCCGCATTCATTGCAGGGGTGCCAAAAAATAAAGCAAGAATAGAAGCAGAAAAACTATTGGAATATTTCAACCTAATTGATCGTTCCGCACATAAGCCCTCAGAACTGTCAGGTGGAGAGGCTCAGCGCGTCGCGGTAGCAAGGGCACTGATCAACAATCCAACTGTGGTACTTGCCGATGAACCTTCGGGCAACCTCGACTCCAATGCATCAGCCGAGCTGCATCAACTGTTTTTCAAACTGCGGGATGAGTTGAAGCAGACTTTTGTTATCGTTACCCATAATGAAGAGTTTGCAAATATGGCAGACCGAAAGCTGACCATACATGATGGCCTCATCCTCAATCAATGATAAGTATCGCAATATTTTAACCCACTAAACGTTCACTTACACTGAATTAAGTTTCACTCTATTTATGCGTAAATACCTCTACCTATTCGTTTTAGTGTTGTCAATTGGCATCTTTACATACCTGAATACCAGGGCACAGCAAGGTCAGACCTATGAATCAGCTATTAAGTCCGGTGAAGAGATGCTGTCAGCAAAAGAATATATCAGTGCCAAAACCTATTTTGAAATCGCACTCCGATTGAAAGAAGATGATCCGTATGCAAGACAAAAACTAAACGAAACCCTTGAATTGCTTCAAAAACAAATGCAGTTGCAAGAATCTTTCTTCCAGAAGATGGATTTTGGAGACAGGCTTTATCGTGATGGTAAGCTGGAAGAAGCACTTAAGGCTTATAATGAAGCTCTTGAGCTAATCCCAACCGATACTTACACCCTGGGGCAGGTGGAAAAGATCAATACCACCATCCGAAAGGAAAAAGAACGCAATGAAAACTACCGTCAAAGTATGGAGCTGGGTGATAAGTTACTTGCCGAAAACAGGTATGAGGAAGCATTGGTACAATACGAACTGGCCGGATCTATTTTTTCTGAAGACGAGCTTCCTAAGCAAAAAATAATTGAAGTCCAGGAACTTCTTAATGAACAAATCGAGAAGGAAAACCAATTTAATGCCTTTCTGTTGGAGGCCGAAAGATTAATCGCACGCCGGGATTATGATGGCGGGATTGAAAAATACCAATTGGCACTTGATCTCTTCCCTGAAGACAACACCATTAAGCAAAAGTTAAGTGAAACAATCGCCTTGCGAGATAAAGCTTTAGCCTATGAAGAAGTGTTGGCCAAAGCAGACGAACTATATGCAGAAAAAGCTTTTAGGGAGGCCAGGACTTTTTATGAGCAAGCCCTCGAAATTTGGCCCGAACAAACTTATCCATCTGATATGTTGGGGCGTATCACTGCCACACTTAATGATCAGGATTTCATTAACGAAGAAGCCTTTAACGAATTGGTATCAACAGCCAACGAACACTATGATCAGGATGAATTTGAACAGGCATTGACAGCCTATCAGCAGGCAAATGAATTGAAACCCGGAGAGGCAATAGTAATTGCCCGTATTACTGAGATTGAATCCATTTTTGCTGAACGCGAAAGACTTGAAAACCTTGAAGAAAATTATGCCAAGGCGATGAGCGAAGGTAATCAAGCCATGGCTATCAGTGATTACACTACCGCTATTGATGCTTTCAGGCAAGCCTCATCATTAAAACCGGATGAACAAGAGCCAAGGGATCTATTGGCACAAGCTGAAAATAGGCATGATTCCTTATTGGAAAAGCAGCAAAATCAGGAATTATACGAAAGCACAATTGCCTCAGCTGACCAATTTATGGACGAGCAGGCATGGGAAGATGCGCGTAATTTGTATGTTAAAGCTGCAGAACTACCCGTAGATGTTAGCTATGCGCAAGCACAGATCGAGCTTATTGATGATCTGCTCAAACAAGCCGCTGAAGAAGAAAGGAATCTGGCAACTTACAATAATTTTATGATGGAAGCTGATGCCTTGTTTGATCAAAATCAATTTGTTGAAGCACGGGTTAATTATGAAGAAGCCTTAAAGCTCCAACCAGAGGCATTGCAGCCCGGTGAACGGATCAATGAGATTGACCGGATTCTGGAGCAGCAATTAGCTGATGCCGAGGCACGTGAAGCGACCTACAATCAACTGATCCGGGAAGCCGACTCTTACTATGAGCAAGCAAAACTGAATGAAGCCTTGCTTAGTTACAGCCAAGCGCTGGAGATCAAACCTGAAGAGCTAAAACCACAAAACCGGATCACGGAAATTGAGCAACAGCTTGCACAACTAGAATTAGAAGCCGAAGCTGAGATACAATACGAACACTTGATTGACGAAGCTGATAAGCTTTTTACTGATGATAATCCCCAGGAAGCCAAAGCACAGTATCTCGCAGCACTATCAATTTTTGAGGACAGGACATATCCCCGGGAACAAATCAATAAAATTGACGAGCTTTTGGCCGAGCGCGAGGCAGAACTCGAGAAGCAGTCACGGTATGAACAATTTATTTTACTTGCAGATCAACTGTTTGAACAACAGCAATGGGAGTTAGCAAAAACAAACTACCAGGAGGCTTCTGCGATCTTCCCTGATGAAATCCACCCCAACGAACAGATCAACCAAATAGATGAAAAACTTGAAGAATTGGCTATGTTAGCTGAACTGGAGGAATCATACAATGAACAACTGGCTATTGCTGACCAACAATTTGATTCAAGCCTGCTCGAAGATGCAAAACAATCCTATTCTGAAGCACTCAAAATAAAACCAGACGAAATCTACCCCACGGAAAGAATTGAACGTATTGATCAAATGATAGCTGAGCTCAATGCTGCCGAAGAGAAGGCCTCCCGCATTGCTGAACTTCTGAACCAGGCTGAAAATTTTATGGCTGATACCAGGTACGATGAAGCTGAAACGAAACTTAACGAAGTACTGCTGCTTGAACCCGGACAGCAAGATGCATTGGCCGTTCTCGCAGAAATAGTTTCAATCAGGGAAGAGATCAACCGTAAAAACCAGGAAAAATACCAGGAATTCATTTCAATTGGTGATCAGTACCTGAGCGAAAAAGATTACAGGGAAGCAATTACTGCTTTTAAAACAGCTCGTAGCTATATCCCTGAAGATGAATATGCCAATCAAAAGATTGCAGAAGCTGAAGGCTTACTTCGAGAATATATGATGGCTGTTACAACCGAGTACAATAAACTGATCAACGAGGCCGACAGGCACTACAATGCAAAAGCTTACGACAGGGCAATAGAGAGCTACACCAATGCAGAGCGTGTAAATCCTTATGAAACCTATCCCCGCGAGATGATTCGGAAAATTGCTCAGACCATTGAAGATAATAAACTGGTTGAGGTGAATATTTCGCCTGTGCAGGTACTTGCCAATACAACCCAGCGCTTTGAATTTCCACCCGTTAATGTGAGTGAGCGCCGGACCAATTACGTTATTATCAAAGCAAGGAATCTGGGCGATAACGAATTCCCCCTCATATTCAGTTACGGTAGCCAAACAGGACGAAACGGCGGATTTGTACTGCCCATACCATCCAGTGAAGAATACCAGGATTATGTAATCAGAATTGGCTCTCAATATCGCTGGTTTAGCGAAGACAATAATTGGTTCACTTTGTCTCCTGAAAATGGTGATATTGAAATTGGATTGGTACAAATTTCAAGGGGCAATTAACTGTTTTGAGAAAATTTCTCAAGTCTATAAAGACATGACAGAAGAAAACAAAACACCTTTACAAATCAATATTACGGAGGATATCATCTTAAGGGAAATTGACTATTGCGATGCCCGGGATATCTTTACCACCATAGATAGCCAACGTGAGTACCTGGGTCAATGGTTGCCTTTTGTGGAAAACACAGAAACGATTGAGGACACTTTGGGTTTTATTCAATCAATAATAAATAGGCCGGATGATAAAAAGGAACACATCTTTGTGATCCTTTACCAGCATAAATTCTGCGGTCTTGTTGGCTTTAAAGATACCGACAGACTAAACAGAAAAACTGAAATAGGTTACTGGATATCAGAGCCGTTTCAGAAAAAAGGCATCATGACAAATTCCGTCCGGGCCATGGTTAGTTTTGCATTTAATAAGCTGAAGATCAATCGTATCCAAATTAAATGTGCCATTAAGAATCACCCTAGTAAAAAAATTCCGGAGCGGATGGGGTTCACATTGGAAGGCATCGAGCGTGACGGCGAACAACTCAGTGGCCACATCTTTACCGACCTTGCTGTATATAGCCTCCTCAGGCGCGAATGGAACCAATAATTTCTTCAATATTTTGACAGGTCCCTAGGAATAATAAAGGGACATCCAAGCTTTAATAAGATTTCTTCTTCATGTCGATTCAGATATCAGACCCACGCTGAAAACGCAAAACTGATTGAGAATAATTTGATTATTTACTATTTTTACAAATCAGACCTTATGAATGAAAATCAGTTAAGTAATGAAAACCTCCATATTTATTAAGATTTGTCTATTTATCCTGAATGTGATGGTGGCATTCTCCATCCATGCCCAGAGCTTCATCTATCATGTTGATTTTACGGGTTCCGGTGCTGCCGATCATGTAGATAGTGTTAAAATACACAACATAGCACAGGATCAGATCTATATGATGAGTGGAACCGACACTCTGGTATTATGGGATGGTACACTGGGAAATTCGTCGATCCATAATAAAAAAGATAGGTTGAACCTATATCCAAATCCCACAGCCTCAGAAGTTCATGTTTCATTCAACTCAGTATCATCAAAAATGATTCATCTCAGCTTGTTTGACATGATGGGTAAACAAATCGCTGAGTACACTGAACCCGGCCTGCAGGCAGAACACCACTTCCGTATAGGTGGCCTAAACAAAGGGTTTTATTTGCTTGTGATTGAAAATGATCATGATATTTATGCGGAAAAGATCCTCAGCACTGCGCAAAATATTGGTCCTGTGTTTATTGAGAAAAAGTCTTCCACTTCAGCCTCAATATCACTAAAAACTTCAAACGAAAGGTCATATTTTTATGTTAATTGTGAGGATGGTGATATGTTTCATTTCACGGCCTACGCAGGTGACCATGCTGTTGTCACTGTTTTTTATGCCACACACAGCACAACAATCAATTCACATTTTCAGTATTGTATGGATGCTGACCAAAACCACTACCCCATAGTATATATAGGTCAACAAGCCTGGATGGCCGAAAACCTCACCACAACGAAATACAGCGATGGAACCAATATAGCAAATCAGTAGTGTCCGACTAAAATTCTGATGATAAAAAAAACAGGGGTTACTCCCGCA
>CALAZZ010000106.1 GCA_937926515.1 uncultured Bacteroidales bacterium
AGGCAGATCCATAATAGCCCCATATTGGTATCAGAATAATATTCAATATTAATGTGATAGCCGCACCTATCAATGAAATGAGCGCCCCATAGCGAGTTCGGTCGGTTAACTTATACCAGATCGATAAGTTAAAAAATATGCCATAAAACAAGTTGGCAAGCAGTATGATGGGCACAATATGTAGGCCTTCATGAAAATCATTGCCGATTAATAGTTTGAAATAATCAATATACAATGTGACCAACAAGAATATAGCCAATCCAAAAATGATGAAATAATTTGTTACCCGGGCAAATAGCTCAGGGGATTCCTTCTTTTCAGCGTTCGCAAAAAAGAACGGTTCGGCTGCATAACGAAACATTTGTATGAAAAGGGTCATCAGTACGGCCAGTTTATAATTGGCACCATAAATGCCCACTTGTGCCAATGCATTTTCGCTCTCGGGCAACAGGTGCTTCAGCAGTAACTTATCCATTACTTCATTTACCATTCCGGCTAGACCTACAACCAACACCGGTAAGGCATAATTTAACATGGGCTTGTATAGGGCTTTATCAATTTTCCACCGGTAGCCTTTTATGTAGGGTGAAAGAAGTAACAATGTCAACAAACTGGCTGCCAGGTTCGAGACAAATACCCACAAAACTAAACCCGCATCAGTTCCAATGAGGTTTGAAGACCATTGGGCTGCTTTTTCAGGAATTAAAACAAGAAAAAGTACATTCAAGGCAATATTGAAAGATACATTGCCAATCTTGATCAGGGCAAAAACACGTGCTTTATTCTGCTGACGTAGCAAAGCAAAGGGAACAGCTGTTATGGCATCAAGGGAAACAATCAGTGCGATAAGTAATATATAGCTCGATTCGGAGGAGTACCCGATAGCCCCCGCTACAGGCCTGTAAAAAATCAACATCAATACAACAAAAACGCTGGTTGTAAGGATAATACCCGACCAGGCTGTATTGAATACCCGTTTGCGTCCCTCTTTTTGAGCATAGCGAAAGAAGGCAGTCTCCATACCATAGGTCAGGAAAACCAATAAAAAGGCCACATAGGCATATAACTCTGTTATCTGACCATATTCAGTCTGTGCAAAAACTCGTGTATAAAACGGAACAAGCAAATAATTCAACAGGCGCGGCACGATGGTACCCAACCCATACACTGCTGTTTGACTCGCAAGGCTTTTGATTGGGTTAGGTTTCATTTTGGTTCTGGTTCATGATCATTTGTGCCTTTTGCTGTTACTTGGGTCCTTTTCTTACGATACTATTCACTTTGTGTTAAATCTTTACTCTTTTCATAGGTAGGAAGCAGGATTGTGAACGTTGTGCCTTTGCCCAATTCGGTTTCAAAGCTGATGGTACCACCTGCTGAAGTGATGATGTTATATACGATTGACAATCCAATACCCATACCACTTGATTTTGTTGTGAAATAAGGTGTAAATACCTTTTGAGCTTGTTCAGGCGTCATTCCCCTGCCGTTGTCGGTAACCGTAATTCGATAGTTATCAATTAGGCTGCTTAAAACAACCCTGATATGTGCCTGTTCGCCTTTTTCAACCGCTTGAATGGCATTTTTAAACAAATTATTGAACACGCGGTTCAGGTTCTTCTGATCAGCATATATAGTAGGAATCTCCTGTATGTGATTCTCGAAGGTGAACCGGGCGTGCTGCATTCCGCTATATAGCCTGATTGTTTTCTGGATAATTTCTTCCAGATTTACCTCTTCGGGCCTGGAGCGTGGCATTTTAGCAAAATCAGAAAAAGCCGAAGCGATTTCAGATAAGGTATCTATTTGTTCGACAAGAGTTTGTGTGGTTCTCTTGATTTTGTTTTCAATATCAGGATCTTGTTCTTGCCATGCTCTCAATAAATGCTGAATGCTAAGTCGCATTGGGGTTAATGGGTTCTTTATTTCATGGGCAACCTGTCTGGCCATTTCCCTCCAGGCACTTTCTCGTTCAGAACGTGTTAGGAGCTCGGCACTTTTCTCCAGTTCATCGATCATATGGTTATATTGATCAATCAATTGCCCGATCTCATCCCTGGCTTTCCAGCTGATCTTTTCATTAATGCTATTGAATTTGACCGATCTCATTTTTTCCTGTATCATGCTCAGAGGGCGAGTCAATTGTCGGGAGAGCAACAAGGCTAAAATCACCGATAATCCGGTAAGCAGGAAAAAGATATTCACATAGGTAAGCACAAAAGCCGACAGCTCTTCCCTAAGCTCTGATTCCCTGGCAAAATATGGCAGGTTGATATATGCGACCGGTTGACCATATGAGTCGGCAAATGGAATATAGCTCGAAAGGTAAGTGGCTGAACCAATCTGTTCCTTTTGCAAATAAAACAAGGCTCCCGCATGATGCATTTGTCGATAAGCTTTAGGGTTCATTAACCCAGATACAAGCCCACGTTCAAAAATTTCGGGTCTTGAACTGGCCAGGAGCATTCCATTGACATCATACAAATTGATATCCGCATAAAAAACCATGGAGAACTTCACCAACAACTGATGCAAATAGCCTTCCATGGCATGCGTATGAATGTTTTCGTCCTTTAGTTTATGTTCTATTTCTATTAGGATAGATTGTGTTTTTTCAGTTAGTATGGCATTATTCTTTTGTTGATAAATATTTTGGATATATAAAGTTGAACTTGTGCCGATAACTACAAACGAAAACAATAAAGAACCAACAATAAGCATTTGGAGTCTCAGCTTGAAATTGATAGATCCTTGCTGAAAAAAAAGCTGTCTGAAAGCAAGAACAAATACTAAAATTCCAAGCAGGCCAATAAAAATAAAGAAGTAAGTAAAAGGCGCAAGGATATCAATAATACTTTTGCTTTTTCTGCTGATGATCAAACTGAAATCGTCATTCACCGGATATGACAGGTGCCTAAAACCATTGAGATTGAAGAATGAAAGTGGCTCGCTGCCTGTGTCATTGAGTTTGGTGGGGTACATATAATTTCCAAACTTGTACACCAATATTCCATCCGAGTATCTTGCAAATGAATATTTTGAGAGGTCCTGACCAATTCCATGTCGTTCATCAACCAATAATTCAGGATAACCCAGGCCTTCAGGAATGAACTTTGAGTAAAACTCCAGAAAAACTGATATCGTATCTGTTGTTAAATCCGGTTTGTTCAAGGCAAAATCCATGCGTGATAAATAGTAAGTCCCTTGCAGATTGTCACGGATTAGAAAAAGTCCTGCTGTTTCCGTTTCCTGTCCGAAAGCATTTAAAAGATCATCAAAATAATCCATGCAGTTCACCAGGTAATTCTCAGGCTGAACATTCAAAACCTCATCATTGTCGCAGATGGTCAGGTTTATATTGAAACGGTCAAAGTATCCTTTAAAATAATTATCTGTCAGGTAATCTCTCAGGTTTACCTCACCCTCTTCCACATCCAGAACATGATCGTACAAAATCTTTTGGAATAGGGTATCCTGCTGAATAGCTGGCTGTAAGGAAAAATACAGGAATTCAAAAACCGGATCAGATTCAATTCCCAGGTTAAAGGCCACCAGTTGTAAATTCTGATCGCCCTTACGGTGATTAACCTGGTAAAATACAAATGTGAGCAACAGAGAGAAAAACAACAATGGCCAAATAAATTGGTTGAACACATCACCTGTCTTCTGAGGCCTGCTTATAAACCACTCATGTGCAAACAACAGAATTGGCAAAATGAACACCAAATAGCCGGTGATTACGAAACTGCCGGCCATCCACCACACGATCCAGATTGAAACAAAAAACAACAATATGCCCAAGGCCCGTATTTGTTTACAACGTACAATATTTACCAATATAACCCTGGCGACCAGGTAAAATGCCAGGGTCAAACTGCTTAATACTATAAACGATAAATAACTTAAGGTGTTAAGTTGATAAAGCTCAGCAAATGAAAGTGGAATGGCTGAGTGAAATAACAGGCTTTCAACAGTTTGTATATAAAAAACATACAACACATTTAACACGATCGAAATGATAAAGATTTTAATCAGTTGAACGCTTTTCGAAAGTGTGGTGGAGCAATTGTGAAACAGCCTGTAAAAGTGTATTGAAATAAATAAAAACGTGAGCACATTTAAAATAAGCTCACCAAAATTGGCAAATATGAAGCCGGAGCTGTAAAAGGTCGCACTGAAAAGAGGGGAATCGTACAAGACAGCGGGCAACTCGAAGAATCTTTGTATAGCCCTGATTATCAAAAGGTCAAGAGCGAGGAAAATAAATTGAAGGGTAGGACTTTTAATAAAACTGCCCATTTTGAAGTGCAAGGAACAAACAAGAGCATAAATAAATGATTGTGCAATAATCAGCAGAACCAGAAGCAGAAGCAATTGGTTTAGCTCCAAATCAATATCATCGCCAACTGAGACAGAAAAAATGGCTTCTTCGTTAAGGTTCATTATTGGAACAAGTCCATGATCAGGATGTTTAAAAAGTGCAACCTCAACACTTATGTTATAAGCGGGCGTTAATTCATTTTGCAGAAAAGCATTCTCATACGGATATTGACTCTTTATTGGGGATAGGGCTATAATACAAGATTCATCCCTGGTGCTGACACGGCTCAGGTAATAGCCATTAACCAGTTCAATGAAATCATCACCCTGATCGATGACCTTATTGATTTGCTCTTCTCCGAGTTTATTATCGCTCCAATAAACAAGGCTGTCATTTTGCAGTAGATAGATCAAGACTTGTTTACTCTTTATGATCTCTGCTATTGATTCATCCAGAAATATATTATCCTCCGTATGAAAGAAAATTTCAGATACCTGATCTATGCTTTGCTGAAGTATTTTTTGTTGCTCTAAAACTGTTTGCTGAATTCTATTGACAACCCTTTCCGGATTGTTCATGTTTTGAAAATGAACCAATGTTATCACAAAAAGAAGCACCATAAATATAGAAAGAAACAGTTGCCGTTTCCACTGTTCTGATGTATACCATATGTTTGAAATTTTATTCATCAAAAAAGGAATTGCAAAGTTTTTCAAGCAATTTTACCGGGCTTTTTACAGGCGTTTTCAGCTCATTTCGGTCCCTAGACAAAGACTTAGGTCATTTCAGACCCAAAACGCATTAAATCGTCTAAAATTACGTTAATTTCCGCTCAAAGCAGTATACCAGGCTTGAATAATTATTTTCATTTTTTGCACGTTGGTTTGATTTCATACCTGTGACCACAGCACGAATCATTGGAAGGCTTCTTTTCATGTATTTTTCACTCAACAAGGAAACGTAAAATGCATCCCAAATCATAGGGTAAGTGACTTTCAGTTCAAAATTATATTTCAAAAATAGCTGTTGAATGGTATTTTTATCAAAATGATACAAATGCCGGGGCACATCCCAGGCCGCCCAATATTTCCCATATTTAATGGCATCATATGCTCTGTAATTAGGCAAGGCGATAAAAAGAACAGCATACCGGCTTGCTAATCTATTGATCAGGTTTAACTGTTTGTCCAGGTCTTCCACATGCTCGAGTACATGCCACATGGTAATGACATCGAAATGAGCTAAAGGCAGTTCGTCAGCTTGTTCGGGTTTAAGTATTTTTTCACCGGTTAGTCCGGCAGCAAAATCACGTGCTTTTTCGTTTGGTTCAATGCCACTGACTTCCCATCCATTATCTTTACCATATTTGATGAAGTCACCGGATCCACAGCCAATGTCGAGTAAGGTTCCTGATTGCTTATACCGATTTATCTGCTTAAATTTCGACTTGATGTTATGCTTTTTGATCAAGTCATAAAGCAGCTTAAGAGGTGATCGTTCTTGATTCGGATGCGAAAAATATTGATCAGAATCGTAGTAATTACCGATATAGGCTTCTTCGATTATGGGGTTTGTAAATACAAGTCCGCAGTCATTGCATTTTTCGAGGCCGAATTCCTTTCCGGATAGGAAAAAATCTGTGGTGTTCAAATAACGATAAAACGCTTTAGACCCACATAAAGGACAAAATTCACGTTTAAAAAATTCGTTTTGTTTCACGTGGAACAGTTTTACTAACGACCAAGGAATACAGCAAGTACAGAAATATCAGAAGGAGAAACTCCGCTTATTCGTGAAGCCTGGCCAAGTGTAGCAGGCTTAATTCTGGAAAGCTTTTCCCTGGCTTCGTATGATAGAGATTTCAAGTCATGATAATCAAAGTCACGACGTAGTTTCACGTCTTCAAGCCTGCCAATTTTATCCGCTATTTCTTTTTCCTTGGCTATGTATCCCTCATATTTGATCAAAATCTCTGCTTCTTCCACAGCCTCCATGATTAAATAATCTTCCATATTATATGCCAGCTTTAACTCCCCAATAGAATTTATGAGGTCATGCATGCTGATTTGTGGTCGAAGTAATATGGAAGCTGCTTTTTGTTTTTGACTGATCGGTGCAGAATTTTTTTCGATAAGTAAAGTGTTGATAAAATCAGGACTGAGACTCGTTTTCTTCAATTTGCCTATCAATGTATCAACCATTTGTTTTTTATCTAGCATCCGCTGATATCTTAGCTCTCCGGCTAGACCCAGCTTGTATGATAGCTCTGTGAGTCTTTGATCGGCATTGTCCTGTCGCAACAATATGCGATATTCGGCCCTTGAAGTAAACATCCGGTAGGGCTCATCCACGCCTTTAGTGATCAGGTCATCGATTAGCACACCAATATAGGCTTCGCTTCTTTTCAATACGATTGCCTCTCTGTCATTAATGTTATGATGGGCGTTGATACCTGCCATCAAGCCCTGCGCAGCAGCTTCCTCATATCCTGTGGTACCGTTGATTTGTCCGGCAAAATACAGGTTTCTGATCAATTTTGTTTCAAGCGTGTGATAGAGCTGCTCCGGCGGGAAATAATCGTATTCAATGGCATAACCCGGGCGAAAAATCTTGGCATTTTCAAAGCCTTCGATCTTACGAAGGGCCTCAAGCTGAATGTAGTCGGGCAGTGAAGAGCTGAAGCCGTTAATATAATATTCAATGGTATTCCATCCTTCGGGTTCAACAAATAGCTGATGAGAATCTTTATCGCTGAACCTGTCAATTTTGTCTTCAATACTCGGGCAATAACGAGGGCCGACTCCATCAATACGACCTGTGAACATAGGCGAAAGGTGAAAGCCTTTTCGAAGGATATCATGCACTTTGTTTGAAGTATAGGCCATCCAGCAGCTTCTTTGCTTAGGAAGTGCAGGTTTCTGCAAAAAAGAGAACCCTCTGATATCTGAATCTCCTTTCTGTTCAGTCAAGAGGTTAAAATCGATAGTGCGTCCATCAACCCTAACCGGTGTTCCGGTTTTCATTCGGCTGGCCCTAAAGCCAAATTCAACAAGTTGTTCGGTTATACCTTTACTGGCCCTGTCACCCATACGGCCGCCGCCGAAGGACTTTTCACCTATATGAATCAATCCATTCAGGAATGTGCCGTTTGTAAGGATTACCGCTTTTGCATGAATCTCCATCCCCATGCTAGTGCGTACTCCTTGAACAATATTATCTTTTACGATCAATCCAAGCACGGTATCTTGCCAAAAATCAAGATTAGGTAATTGCTCCAATTGATGGCGCCACTCAAGTGAAAACAGACTACGATCGCTCTGTGCCCTGGGGCTCCACATGGCAGGGCCCTTGGATTTGTTGAGCATCCGAAACTGTATCATAGTCTTGTCAGTAACAATCCCCGAGTAGCCGCCCATTGCATCAATTTCGCGTACAATTTGTCCCTTTGCTATACCTCCCATAGCCGGATTGCACGACATCTGCGCAATGGTTTGCAAATTCATTGTAATAAGCAACACCTTTGATCCAAGATTTGCAGCTGCGGCAGCGGCTTCAGAACCGGAATGGCCTGCGCCCACTACAATTATATCATATTTGTCAAATAGCATAAATGGTTTTGTTCCACGTGAAACAACATCTTATCTTGCTGTTTTTCTGGTTTTTAAATCTAATAGACCTAAATAGTTGTTTTCTTTTTCCCGCATTATTTTTTGTTCACTCTGATTCTTATCATTATAACCCAGCAAATGTAATATTCCATGAATCATGACACGGTACAACTCAATATAAAAGTCCAACTGGTTTACGGTCGCATTATCTTTAACCCTGTCTATACTTATATATAACTCTCCCGAAATCAGGCCGTTCATCAGGCTATTATTGAAAGTGATGATATCAGTTAAATAATCGTGATCAAGGAATCTTTTATTCATTCCATAAAGAAACTCATCTGAAGTGAATAAAAAAAAGACCTGGCCGGCCTTTTGCTTTTCATCAAGAATGGTTTGATTCACCCATGTAGATAATTTAGTTTTATCAATATCGGGTAGTTCTACGTCAATTGCCTTGAAATAAATCATTGTGTTTCTTAACTTTTTTCTCCTCTCCTTTCAAATAGTTCTTGAGGGTTTGAGCCCGTTCTTTCGACATCAGATTGAAGACGCTTTTTGTATCGAAAAACAGTTTGAAATGCAATTCATCCAGATCTATCTCGAAATCATCTGTAAGTGTTTGTAAAAGCAGCATGGTTTCCGGGCTGAGCTTAGCACACTCTTCAGAGGGGCTCTCCACTTTAATATCAACCTCAAAAACAAGCCCTTCATGGCCCGCTTCAAAGTCCAGTATGAAATGGTCGCCAGGCCTTTCTGAAGTAAAATATTCAAACAGATCTGCGATGACGGTAAGGATATTGCCATAATAGGTATGTTCAAGCTGGAAAACCTCTGATATTTGATCAATAAAGGTTTCGATTTGCCAAAAGTTTTTATTATCTAGCTGGATTTCAATATTTTTATTCATTGTAAAGCAATTCGTTGGTACGTAAGAAATAGTTACTCACTCTGTTTCTGTAAAAAGGTTGAAGTTCAACAGGGGCAAGCCGAAGTTCATCGCGTTGCATTTCTATTACCCTTTTATACTCAAAAAAATCAGAAGGGTTACTTAAATTTTCACCTTTAAATTCATTTGATTCTCGCTGCTCGTCCAATTCTCTTTCTTTCTCTGCCCGTTCAGATTCAAGCAGCCTCACAACAATATCCTGCTGGCGCTCCAGGAGTTCCTGGTTAATGCGGCGGTTCACCAGATCTTCTTCGAGCTTGTCCATGTCCTCCAATATTTCCTGTAATTCGGATCCGCCTTCACCCTGGGTTTTGAGTTCATTTAAATAATTCTGAAGTTGTTGCCTGATGGCTTCCTGTTCAGCTGCCATACGTGCAATTTCTTCACTCATCCCGGGTTTACCGCCTTCGGAGCCGTTGTCACCATCCATAAGCCCATTCATTTGCTCACCGAGTGCTTCCTGCAGTTCCCGCATATTTTGAATTGAACTGCCACCGCTGCTTCCACTTTCGCATTGCCCATCACCTTGCATCGGGCTAGACATACCCATACTGTCCTGAAGGTTTTTCAATGCTTCTGCAAGCATAAGGCCCAAGTTGTTTAGTGACATCATGGAGAATTGCTGGTTCTGTAACACTGCAGAAGTTTGCCTATCGTGCATCCCGGAAAGGGCAGCATTCATTCTTTCGGTAATGATATCAACCTCATTTAGGATAAAGTTCTCAACCATGGGCTGCCTTTTACTCAAGGCTAAAAGTGAGTCTTCAACAATTTTAAAGGATTGCCGCAATTCCGTTTGGTCTTTTATCACATCCACATAAGCCGGATCGTCGCGACGCATGGTACCAAGCAACTCTAGAATATCTTCTTGTTTGAGCGAACTTCGAACAATGTTTTCAAGTAAAATGCGCATACTGCGGGCATCTTCTGCTTGCTGCTGTTGTTGTGATTGCATCATCATCATAGCAAGGTTGTCCTTCATCTTCTTCATCTCACCGGCCGCACGCTTCTGGCTGCCGCCCGATTGTTGCTTCTGATCTCTTTGTAATTGTTCGTCGGCCTTATCCAGCTGGTCTGATATGTTTTTCTCTTCTTCCTTTGTATCGTCACGCTTAAAAGGTCTTTGCAGGTTTTGATTTTCTTTGCGCAAAGAATCCAGGGTGTTCATCTTGCTATCAAATTCATGAGAGATTTCTTCCAGCTTTTCGCTTAGTTTTTCATCAGGCTGGCTTTCTGAAGCCGTTTCTTCGGCATTCTTTTCAAGCGCATCAGCAAGTTTATCCAGGTCATTGATCAGATCGTTCATGGCCTTTTCTACCTGCAGTTGTTTGAGTAAGGCCAGATTACGATCAAGCATCTGCTCAAACTGCTCATTGTTCATTTGCATATTTTTGAGCATGTCTTGTACCTGGTCTTTATTCAATTCATTCATCAGGTCCTGTATCTCTTCCATCATTTTACGGATGTCATCAGGTATCAGTTCATCGAACAGTTTCGATATTTGTTCCTGCTTTTGCAGGATCTGCTCATTGGCGCGGTTATTTTCCCTGTCGAACTGATTCAGTTTATCGCGTTCATTAGCCAAGTCGCTAATCTCCTGCTGAAGTTTTTTCTGTTTTTCAACCAGGTCTTTCATTTTATTTCGATCGCTCCAATCAAGATCACGCTTTTGCATCAGTTCACGCATAAATTCATCTATCTCGCGCTTCAACTCGGTGCTTTCCTTCAGTGCATCATCCATTCGCTCTGCAATGCTCGTTTCCATTTTCTTTGAAACGCTATCAAGCTGTTCATTTGAAAGTATTTCCATCACAAATACATTGGAGCGTTTGCTTTTTGGGCCATTCACAGCATCATTGTCCCACACCTCAAAAAAGTAATTAATGCGGTCACCCGGTTCAACATTCAGGCTATCTGCCGAAAAAAAGTAATAGAATTGTTGATTGGTCCTGTTTCTGTCAATCGGTATATTTCGCACTACAGGATCAGGTTCGGCATTGCTTGCCGGGTTCTGAGTGTTATATACAAAACTTAGACGTGAAAACCCATAATCATCACTGATCATACCTGTATAAAAACGATTCTTGTCGAATTCATCACTATCAGCCTGCCTTACTTCTATAAGCGGGTATTCGTCAGGAATAATATCGATTGAAAAATCAAGATGTCCCCCGTCAATATCATATTTATTTGCAGGTTTCACCCTGAACGTTGTATTGGTCATGGCCTTGTGCTGCGTTTGAAAGCGATTGGCAGAAACCTTGTCCATCACAAAATCCTGCTCAGAAATCAAGTTTAACTGGTCAGAGTCACGTGTATTAAACTGCCATTGAATGCTTGAACCAATCGGAACAGCGATGTGTGTAAGATCGCGGAACACTTCGTCACTGCGATTGGTATAGCCGGGAAAATCCACCTCGGCAAGGTAGGAGAGTAAAACAGGTTTTGGAAACACCTGTATTTGATAATCCATTCCTGAGTACCCCACGGTTTCTATTCTAAATGTAATATCCTGCGTAAGCTTTCTGAAAACATAGCTAAATTCATTGGTATTTAACCTGGTCATACTGTTTCGGAAACCACCAAAAACGATTGTCATTTGAGCCGGAAGCTCAGTCCCGGTAACCCTTACCTTCACTTCAAAGTCTTCATGCTGAACAGCATCAAAGTCATTGTTCATCACATGCACTTCAAAAGGCAAAGGCTTGCTGAAACTTGTGTTGTACTGAGCAATGCGCTTGGTAGGTTCAATGACAAACGCAGGGAAAAGAACAAGTATAGTTAATAAAGCTACGACCGGTATTAGGCCATAGCGGAGATAATGCAGGTTTTTGCGCAGGTCAACGGCATTGTTAAAGGGAATTGGTCTCAGGCGCGCAATCTTCTGCTCAATTCCAGCTATAAGCAAATCGCTTATAAAGGGTTGATTTTCCGCACTTTTTCTAAGCTGGATCGTATTCAGCAGCTTATCCTGAACTTCCGGAAAATGCTTGCCTATTTCACTTGCGGCAACTTCGATAGGCATTGCCTTTCTATATGACACAAGTTTGTAGACCGGGATAAATATATAGCGTGCCAGTACATAGGCCGAAGTGATCAGGTAAGTATAAAACAAAACAAGCCTGACGGTTGTTTTCAGATAAGCAAAGTATTCAATGCCGCTGAGTACCAACAAAAGCAAAGCGAGTAAGAAAGCACTATAAATAAAACCCTTTATCAATTGGTTGAAGTAATACTTCTTGATAAATCGTTCTATCTTTGCAACAAGTATTTTAAAATTGTTACTCATTTATTGTCTTCCTTTGTGAGTTCCTGATTGATGAAACTTTAACAAACCGCTTATTTTTATGCAAATATATATTAAGCTTATCATATAGGCTTTTATATTAACATTTTTAACAATGAAAAAGTTTTTCTTGATTATTCCTATCTTACTGGTTTCAACAATATTTGCACAGAACATTGAAGTGCATACGCATGACCGTTATTGTAAGCATCACCCCATTCTGAGCGATGTGCCCTCCTATGCTTACCGCAACGATTGGCAAAGTGATTTAGTACACGATTATGATGTTAAGTTTTATTGGCTGGATATTGAAGTTTCAAGTACCACTGTGGCTGTGGCAGGAAAAGTGACCATCATGGCAGAAGTCTTAACTGATGATTTTGAAACATTTGCCTTTGAGCTTATTCCTCAACACACCATTGATTCCATTGTATTCAATGGATTGGCAATCACCGAGTATGACCGAGAAGGCGATAATGTTTTGGTTGAGGTACCGTCAGTCAACGCCGGCGATGGTTTCACCGCTGAGATTTATTACGGAGGCACTCCGCCCACTGGCGGATTCTTTTCCGGTGTATCCACGGGCACCTCAAACACATGGCAAAAAAGTGTTACCTGGACACTGTCTGAGCCCTTTAATGCCAAGCAATGGTTTCCCGTTAAACAGGTTTTGACCGATAAAGCTGATTCTGTTTGGGTATATCTTACCACCAATGAAAATGAAATGGCAGGTTCACAAGGACTCCTGACAAATATTACTGATATGGGCAATAACAAGATTCGTTACGAATGGAAGTCAAACTACCCTATCGCCTATTACCTGATCTCATTCGCTGTTTCTGATTATCAGGAGTATAATATTTATGCCAAACCCTCGGACCTAGAGGGTGATTCCATACTTGTGCAAAACTTTATCTATAATCATCCCAACTATCTGAATACCTATCAAAACGATATTGACCAGGTGGTTCCAATGATTGAGCTTTTTTCTGATTATTATTCACTTTACCCGTTTTGGGAGGAGAAGTATGGCCATACCATCACCCAGATGGGCGGTGGCATGGAACATCAAACCATGAGCACCATGGGTGGCTGGAGTTTCAACCTGGTAGCCCATGAGCTGGGCCATATGTGGTTTGGTGACAATGTAACCTGCGCCACATGGAGCGATATTTGGATCAATGAAGGTTTTGCAACCTATTCCAGCTACCTGGCTCATTATTACCTGTTAAGTCCGCAACAAGGCAACAGTTTTATGGTGAGTACGCAAAACAATGTGATGTCGCAGCCCGGTGGCAGTGTTTATGTTCCCCCTTCACAAGCCACACCTGATAATATTTGGCGCATTTTCAACGGCAGACTATCGTATGACAAGGGTGCAGCCATTATTCACGTTCTCAGGAATGAGATCAATGATGATGAATTGTTCTTTGATGTATTGCGTACCTTCAACATGGAATTTCGCGACAGCACAGCCACAGGTGATGATTTTCGTCAACATGCAGAAATGATCACCGGCATGGATTTCGAAACCTTTTTTGAACAATGGTATTATGGTGAGGGATATCCAATTTATGATATTGTCTGGTATTATGATAACAGCCACGCACATCTTACAGTGACGCAGTCAACCTCAACTGCAATTACCCCATTGTTTGAAATGACAATGGAATACAAATTACTTTTTGAAGATGGTTCTGACACTTTGGTGCGACTTTACCAGGATGCCAACCTTAAAACTTTTGAAGTTCCTGTTAATAAGCGGGTTACTGGGGTACAGGTTGACCCTGATTATTGGACTTTTGAAAAGACCAACAGCATCACTGTAGGTATGGAAGAAACCGCCAACTCCAGTTTTTTTAGTTTTCACCCCAATCCGGTGAAAGATTTTCTGAATATATACATACTAAATGATGCGACAGCGAATCGTACCCTTCGTATTGTCGATTTGCAAGGTCGTCTGCTTTTTCAGCAAAGCTTTAATGGAAAAAAACTTCATATGAACCTGTCAGATGTGCCTAAGGGGATCTATTTGCTTCAGGTGCATGATGGCAACAATACCTACAGCCGGAAACTTGTCAAATAAGCTACACCTAAACATCTATTTTTTTGTCGTCTTCACTTAGGGTGCATTAGGTTTTCACTGTCCAGGTTAATAATTGTCTTTTTGGAGTTGCACATTCCAACAACGTAGCAACCTAATAACATAATACTTACGGTTGTAACCGAAAATACTTATAATACTTCTCGGTTATATATCCATTTTCTTAATATATCTCCCGTCAACAAGCCTGTTTTCTGCCCCCTCTTTATCAATTACCCCCCCTCCTGAAAAGTTTAACCACTATAATTCTGATAGTTTTTAAACAAAATGGTGTTTTTTCTGTTATTTGGTTAAGAGCATTAAGGCAAGACTGCCTGCTGATATGGAACAGAATTCTGATAGACCAAATTCATCAAACCTCTGACTTATGAAAATGCTAAAAAATCAACTCTTTACCTTGGTCTTTGCATCATTTGGCCTTGCTGCCAATGCCCAACAATCAAGCCTTGGAGACACATTGGGAGCTTTCAATGCCGGCATATTAACCCCAACGCCCGACAGGGGGTTATCGGGACTGGCCTTTATTGATGGACATTATTACTTATCCGGATTCGATCCTGATGGTGGATATGTATCAAAAATATACAAAATCAGCGGCGACGGGCAGCAGCTCATAAGCTTTTGGTCCTATCCCGGCCTGATTGGCGGCATCAAGGGTCTGGCCTACGATGGTGATTTTCTTTACGGGGCCGGCATGAATGCCATTTATCAAATCAATTTCCAAACGGGAATGGTCACCGATACCATCTCTTCACCCCTATATTACGCAAGTGGTTTGGTTTATGACCCGGAGACGGATCATTTTTGGGTAAGTGGCGATGGCAATCAGCTATACGAGATTGACAGAAACGGCAACATACTCAACATCATTAGCTTTATCAACGACCTGCCAACTGCTGGCCTTGCATGGGACAGCTGGACAGTGGGCGGGCCCTACCTCTGGGTTTGGTCCATGTTGTATGAACCGGATGTTGTACACCCCAAAGCCTATCAAATCAAGGCTTCCACAGGTCAGCTTACAGGTGTAACCTTCGAGGGTATAAGCACATCGCCTTTTGGTACAGACCAGGCGCTTTCGCTCTGTTTGTCTGACGAAATTGTGGAGGGCAAGGTGTCTTTTGCCGCCCTGCATGGGTCAAACTTTCAAAGTGCGGGCGACGGGCTCGACTGGGTTGTGCTTTACGACCTCGATCCGGAAGGAACAGGAGTACCCTGTCCCATATTGAATGTCGACCCTAACTTTTTGCAAAACAACCTCATTTTTAACGATTCAATCGAGGTGGATATCAACATCTTTAACCTGGCCGCTGAATATAGCCTCAATTGGCTGGCGCTGCTTGAATACCCCGAAAATGAAACCAATCCGCCCGGAGAGGTGTTGCAGCAATTCAATGGCACCGAACTGGCTTCTCCATTTACCGAAAACGCATTAAAATCAGTTGTTTTTCTTGACGATCACATTTATATCGCAGCACGTCCCGGTCCGGGCAGCGAGGCCTTCTTGTTGAAAATAACAAACAATGGTTCAGCCATAGTAGAGGCGATTCCCTTATACTTTTCGCCTTATGGTGGAACAGCCCTGGCTACCGATGGCACTTACCTCTATGCTACAGCTACCTATGTAATCTTGAAATTTGATCCGCAAACCTTCGAGGTGGTCGAAACAATTCCGAAAACCAACTTTTCAGCAACAGCCATGGCAGTAGATCAACAAAGCAACCTGATTTATCTTGCAGGCAATAGCGTCATAAAGGTGATTAATTTCCAGGGTGAAGAGGTGAACTTTTATGTAACCCCCTACAGCATCAATGGCCTTACCTGGGACAATTGGTCGCCGGGAGCTCCTTTTCTATGGGTATCCACCATGGGTGTTAACGGCCCCGAGGTTTACCGCATTCACCCCTCCACGGGCTTACAAACAGGACTTTCTTTTGAAGGAACCAATTTTAACACCAACGACTCACTTACCGATATGGCTAGTGATATTTTTGTTACGCCTGACTGGCAGCAAAACAAGCTTGTAATAATAGCTCTTCAGAAAAGTACAGATAATGGGGGACAACTCAACGACCAGGTGGTTGTTTATGATTTAGCCACTGTGCCGCCTCCGGGCTGGATCGAAATCGTCGGGATTTCAACAGGTACCATAGCACCAGGCCAAACGGAAATCCTTACCGTAAAACTGAAGGCCATTATGGAAGACACCTTGATGACAGCCAATATTGTGATCAACAACAACAGTGTGGTCAACCCGCGGCTGGTTGTGCCGGTAGCATTTTTCATGGAAGCAGATGGCACAGCCGTTGGCATCCTCGAAAACCCGCTGGCTGCCGATAAGCTTGTACGCAGCATATATCCCAACCCTGCTGCTGATAAGCTAACCATAAGGATCAACCAACCAGCAAACAAGCTTAAAGTTGATCTGTACAGCAGCATGGGTAAGCTTGTAAAATCCTATTCGCTTCCGGCAAAGGAGCAACTAACGCTGGATGTTTCAGCACTCAAACAGGGTATTTATATGCTGGTAATCAATGACGGGGTCATCTCGGAGCAGCACAAACTGATCATTCGCTGAAAACCTACATTACCATTACGGGATTTTAAAAATAAAGAACATGAGAAGGATAAAAAACACAATGATGCTGCTTGCCTTTATGGCTATGACAAGCCTGGGCATGGCACAACCACAAATATACGTCAACGCCTGGTATCTGAACTATGGCGATGTGCCTTATGGCA
>CALAZZ010000107.1 GCA_937926515.1 uncultured Bacteroidales bacterium
TTTTTAATGGCTGCCACATTGGCTACATTTGCCTTCAGGAATGATTATTGAAGTGGTCGTTTCATTATATGAACAAAGAAAAGCAAAATCTGGTGCGGAGTGCGATTATACCGGCATTGCTCGTTTTAATCATGTGGCTCGTCAAAATTTCGGAGACGATCTTCAGTTACCGCCTGTCCTTTTTAGGCATTAAACCACTCAGCATGGAAGGGTTACCGGGTATTATTCTGGCACCTTTTCTGCATGGCGACTGGAACCATTTGATGGCAAACACCTTACCTATGCTCATATTAGGGTCGGCACTGTTTCTGTTTTATCGCCCCATTGCCTATCGTGTTTTGGTATTGATTACTGTGCTTACAGGGTTATGGGTCTGGTTGGGAGCGCGCGAAGCCACTCATATTGGAGCTAGTGGTGTTATTTATGGCTTATCGGCCTTTTTGCTTATAAGCGGTTTAATTCGAAAACATCCCAGGTTAATGGCTTTATCACTTGTTGTGGTCTTCCTGTACGGGGGAATGATATGGGGTGTATTCCCCGAATTCTTCCCGGAACGTAATATTTCATGGGAATCTCACCTGGCAGGCATGGTAGCCGGTTTGATCCTGGCAATTTTTTATAAATCGGAAGGACCTCAGCGGCCAAAGTATTCATGGGAAATTGAGGAGGAAGAAGAAATGCTAATTGCCGAATCCGATCCTGAAAACCGCACCCATGATGATGATACCTATTGGAATGTGCCCGAACCGGATAAGGATGAATTGAAGATTGTATATCGGTTCAGAAAGAAACACTAAGCCATTAATCGAAAAAATAAATCCGCAATCCCAGCCCCAGGCTGAATGCTTGCATAAACTTCACTTCGGACGATTTCAATGCATTGTATAAATATAAATCGTTGGTGGTGACAAGCATATAAATGCCAATTCCTGATAACAGGTCCGGCAAAGTTCGGGTCAATTCCAACCCCAGATCAAGGTAGGCTCTCACTGCATTGGGAGAATAGTAACCTGAAGGAATGAAATCAGGCAGACCAAAAAACGTTAATTCACTGCTGAACAACTGATAACTTCCGCTTAAACCGATAAAAGGCTTGAGATAATTTTCCCTAAAAAATTGATGATGGCCGAAATGATAGCTAAATTGCACAAGCAGTTTGTGCACAGGTTCATAGGTTTGGCTCGCTGGGGCAAATCCATATCCCACTGCAAAGTCAAAATACTTATTTTCATCGAGGTACCAGCCTGAATAGGCAGAGAGCATTCCCTTGTTTCCGGCAAATTGAATCTGAGCAAGGTCGGGCACAAGCCAACCCGGCTTCTGTTGTGGCTCCTCAGCATGTGCAAATTTAGTGAGTCCGCACAAGGCTATAATCAAGATTACACAGCGTATAGTCAAGCCGTTAAATAGAATTGGTATGAATGGTAATTGTTTCTTCATCAACTTCAATTACACGATAAACACCCATTTGGGGAGCTCCGCCAACCAGGTAAGTGATGCCATCTTCATCCAACTGATTGGGATAATGGTGGTGTCCATGTATGGATAAACTAACATGGTAATCAACCATCATAGTTTTATACTTTTCAGACAATTCCGGCGTATAGGTATCATCCCAGGGTGGCACATGTGAAATCACAAAAACATGCCGATAATCTTCCTTCTCCGAGAGCTGCTGCCCAAGCCAATCAAAATCAGGTAATTCCGGTGTCAGTTCGAGAACAACATTATTGAAAAAAACAAACTTAATGTCATGAAAACTAAAGCTATAATTCTCCGGGCCAAACATCTGCTTGTAAATGGCCCTGCCATTTACCAATACATCATGATTGCCTATCACAGTAAAATAAGGCTTCTGAAGTCTTCCCATAATTCCATGAAAAGTTTCATACTCCTTTAAAAAACCTCCATCAGCCATATCCCCTGCATGTATCACGAACAGTATCGAGCTATCGTTGCTGATCATGTCAACTGCTCGTGCCAGATCATGAAAATAACCATGATTGTCAGCAACCACAGCAAACTTAATTGGCTCATCAGGGCCTATTTTCTGCTTAAGCATTGATATTTTATCTCTATTTTGCACACGGGTTTCTTTCATATCCGCTCTCACACTGGCTGAATAGGGAGTGTACTCGAAAAGCCGGTCACAACCGGACAAGAGTAAAGTACTCAGAATAAAGGTCAGGCTCAACCCAAAAGGGACATTAGAAATCTTCATTTAATTAACTTGTTCGATCACAAATATTTAGCAAAAATATAAAAAATTATTAGACTCGATTTTGTGTTTTCCTAACAAATGTTAAAACCAAAGATTGACTTAAGATATGTTGTGATCTTTGTAAAAAATTAGAATCATGAATTTTGATGAAAAAAAATTTCAACAAATAGATAAAGCTATAACGAGCTGGATGGCTAAAAAGGGAATTTTGCTTCTCAGGATCAGTATTGGTATTATTTTTCTTTGGTTTGGTGTACTGAAGTTCTTCCCCGGCTTAAGTCCGGCCGAAAGCCTGGCTATTAACACTATAAAGCTTCTCAGTTTAGGTTTATTATCTGAACAATTTATCATCTTCGGGCTTGCCGCCTGGGAATCATTGATTGGCCTTGGTCTGGTGTTTAACAAGTTCATGCGGATAACTTTGCTGTTGCTTTACCTTCAAATGATAGGCACGCTAAGCCCAATATTTCTTTTTCCGGCTGAAGTGTTTACACAATTTCCATACGCGTTGACGCTTGAAGGTCAATACATATTTAAGAATATGGTCGTCATCAGTGCAGGTATTGTACTTGGCGCGACTGTTCGTGGCGGTTTCATTGTTGCTGACAAAAAATCAAAGCGCTGATCATTTATCATAATTCAAGAAACAAGTTGATCCTCAGTCATCAATCACAATAAGTCAATAATCTATTTGAAACACTGCTTGTTTTATGTAAGATGAGACCATAGGATTAGGTTAGACAATCTAAAGGTTGACCCTAATTATTTTGGTTTCCACCGATCAACTTTTATTACATTGCAGCGATTTATTAACGTGTAATAATTACAAACTTTAGCTTTATGAAGTCTATAACCGGATACCTCATGTTTACAAGCCTGGTGATATTATCAATATCAAGCTGCAAAACAAGCGAAACCATACACGATGATTGTGATGATGTACACTGGTCCTATTCCGGCAACACTGGCCCAGATCATTGGAAAGATCTTTGCTCAGGATATGCAGATTGTGGCCATCAGAGGCAATCACCTGTCAATATAAGTGGTGCTGTTAGCAATGAAAATCTTTCTGCGATCAATTTCAATTATGGCAATACCAGGGTCGAAATCGAAAACAATGGACATACCATTGAGTTTGTGTGTGACCCCGGCAGCACATTACATATCAATGGCACAACTTATGAGTTATTACAATTTCATTATCATGGACTTAGCGAACATCAGCTAAATGGAATACATCATCCCCTCGAAGTACATTTTGTCCATAAAGCTACAGCTGATGATTACGCAGTCATTGGAATCTTTTATGATGAAGGCGACGCTAACCCATTGTTTTCATCATTTCTCGAACATTTCCCGACAGAAGTAGGAACTTATGAAGACCACTCGGTCGAGATTGACCTTTCAACTTTATTACCTGATAATAAGTCGTATTTTCATTATAGTGGTTCATTGACAACCCCCCCATGTTCTGAAGTGGTTGATTGGTATGTATTGCAGCACACTGTCAGTGCTTCTGAGGCTCAAATAAATGCTTTTCAAGCTATTCTGAACAATAACTACCGGCCAATACAGGAACTAAACGGCCGGGTTATTTATGAGTTTAATGAATAGCGTTTTTAATTCAGCCTTTTATCATGTTTTGCATAAACCTTGGAGCACCAGCCTAACATCTTGATGGATGTGCCTGTAAAAAACCCTTCCAAACTACAACATGCCCAACCTAAATTATTGAATATGGATCATCTGAAACAACTGCTTATGGCTAGAGCACTACATGAATCGTTGAATGAATTGTCTCATTCTATTAAGTTGATAGAAAATCACACTAACAGCTGAAATTGAAGCTGCAGCCTGGACCTTATTATTGAATCACCAAACGTTTGGTAATTACTTCAGCATTTGAGGTTAATTGAATTATGTAAACACCTGGGGAGATATTACTACAATCAAACGAAAAGCTGTGTGCACCTGAGCGTAATTCATTCTTCAATAAGTTCTTGATCAGACGTCCTCCCATATTGAATAAATCGATTGTAATCCTTGTCTGATTGGGCAGTTCAAATCTTATTTCGAACATCCTGCCAGCCGGATTAGGTCGGATATTCAATTCGGATGAAATATGAAGTTCATCTAAATTTACCAAATAGTCACACGTCGGAGTGATCCCTGTTTCGTACAAACCAAATTCATCATCAAGGTAGCATCGTAATGCCTGAGCTTCAAAAATATCCACCGCACAATGGTATGAGGGTGATGGTAGTAAGTAGGATTCAACTGGGCCAATTTTCTCAATGATCATACCTTCGATTGACCAGTGTTCCTCCGTATTCATATATGAATCCAATACAATGTATCTGAGCGATTTATCATTTATAATTGTATCTCCCTTTGATATTACGGTGGCCATTGAAACGCTGTCGCATTCAAGTTCCAGATTCCCGATTCGGGATGCAGGTATAAGCCAGTGATCCCCAACATTGGCCGAAAAATCAAAGAGTGTGTAAAACCGTTCGTGCCTGTATATAAAAACCTTATCAGCATTGGCATGCAGATACTCTTTCCCTAAAAATTTTTCATGGTAGCTGTGATCACTAAAGTCATAAAAGTACTGGAACTTTTCTAAAACAGCTGCTTTAATGCCTCCCAACAGCGTATCAGCTGTATATGTGACTTGTGTATAACCAACCCTGTCAACATTATTGTAATCGTAATACCAGCTTGCACCGGCTACGGGGAAGGGTTCATAAAATGTAGTCATATATAGAATAAAGAAAAAGCAGACATCAAAGCCCGGCCCCATAGAGCTATAAATAGGTTCGAAATAATAACAATCAGCTGAGGCGTACTCAACAAGTTCATCTAGCGACAAGATGATCGGATTTCCTTCACTAAAGGTGAACGTCCCTATTAAAACACCTTCAATGAATATATTAAAGTATTGTAAGTCTTTTTCAACATCAGGATTCCACAATTCGAGGTACATGAGTATGGATCTTTCATTGAAGGCTTTGAAATTCAATAAATAATAAGAAGTGATATTGGTAAGCGTAAAAGCTTCATTATCAGTAACAACTTCTATTTCATAATAAGGAGGGTTATCCTGGTCAGAAGGTGATGTATCAAGATATGTATAATGCTCGTTTTCAGCTGTGATTAATTCATTATTCAGTAGTATCAGGTCCTCACCCGGAAGGGTTCTTTTGTAAATATTACATCCCAGAATGTCTGAACGATTTGATTCAGGAATCACATCCCACAACAGTTTTATGGCCTCATGCGTTCCTGTTGTATAGATGTAATTATTTACAGTTCTATGCACTTCATTTGATATTGCATTAGTCACAATATCCTGATTCAAAGCGTTTTGATAATGTGATTTCACTTTTGAAGGCGTGTTGATTGTAAGTGCAAGAATGCTCGCAACGAACAGAATGACATTGTTTTTCATGGCTTGTGCTTGTTATATTAGACCGAAATCATTGAAATTATGGAGTCAGTACCTGGAAGGTGGCAGCTAATGGCAGTCAAAAAAAAGTATTGTCTTATTTTTATGACAGTTAATAAACCTGTTTACCCCTATTGGGAAATAAACATTTTATCCACAAAACATTATTAATGAACAATCTGTTGCACAATTTAACACCTCAAACTAGAGATCCCTAATTTGAATCAACAATATGAATTTTTACGTTAGGTTAAGAAATAATCTACCGGGAAGCATTTTTTTATCAAAATCATGTGTTAAAAAGATTTTTCTATTTTTGTGCATATTAACAGATTGATTGAAACTATAACAGAATTAGCAAGATGGAAGAGCAAGAAAAGCCGATTAGAAGAGAGGAATTGTTTTCACGCTCAGTAAGGGCCGGCAAACGCACCTATTTCTTTGATGTGAAATCCACACGTAACGATGAACAGTATCTTACTGTGACAGAAAGCAAACGCCGATTTAACAACGAGCAGGGCAAATTCTATTATGAAAAACACAAGCTTTTTCTCTACAAGGAGGACTTTGAAAAGTTTGTGAAAGGACTGCAGGAATCCATTGACTTTATCGAGACAGGTAAGGTTCCTGAAGATTATGATAATCCTGACAAAGAGGGTGAAGAAAATAAAAGCCTGGATGTTTCGTTTGAAGATTTAGACAAGATGGACGATGCTTAGTCTGTCAGGCTGTTTCGTTATTCTCTAGCTGCCAATAACAGCATCTCTATCATTGATCACAGCTTTTAACCTAGGATGTTGAAAACTTCAATTAGGATGTCCCAAGCTGTTACATCTAATTATTTTACTTTTGTTTGTACAAATCTTACAAGGCGTTTCAAAATATAAATTTGATTATCAATACTTATGGGTAAAGTCGTAGCCATTGCTAACCAAAAAGGTGGTGTTGGAAAAACCACAACAGCCATCAATCTGGCTGCTAGTCTTGCTGTGCTTGAATACAAAACGCTCATGATTGATGCCGATCCACAGGCCAACGCAACATCGGGTGTTGGTTTTGATCCAAAAAACGTCAAAACCAGCATTTACGAATGCATCATTGATGAAGTGAACCCCAAATCAGTGCTACTCGAAACGCATACACCCTTCCTTCACCTGTTGCCTGCACATATTGACCTGGTGGGTGCTGAAATTGAGATGATCAATATGCCCAACCGTGAGAAAATGATGAAACGAACAGTAGACCGAATCCGTGATGACTATGATTTCGTAATCATTGATTGCTCTCCTTCACTGGGATTGATCACTGTAAATGCTCTTACCGCTGCTGATTCAGTCATAATTCCTGTGCAATGTGAATATTTTGCCCTCGAAGGCTTGGGTAAACTTTTAAATACAATTAAAATCGTCCAAACCCGTCTCAATACCAACTTGGATATAGAAGGGATTTTACTCACCATGTTCGATACAAGGCTTCGCTTGTCAAAACAGGTTGTAGAAGAGGTAAAGACCCATTTCCAGCAGATGGTGTTTGATACCATTATCAATCGCAATACCCGGCTTAGTGAAGCCCCCAGTTTTGGTGAAACAATTATCATGCACGACGCCACCAGCACAGGTGCCGTGAATTACCTTAATCTTGCACGTGAGATCCTGCAAAAGAACGGACTTACCAGAATGGTCGAAGCAGAGAAACAAATTGATACTTTAAATGATGAGTAATACCAAGCCGAAAAAAGGGGCGTTGGGCAGGGGTCTCGAAGCAATTTTGCGAAGCCCTGATACAGACATTACCTCTGCCGATATATCCGGTAATTATGTGGCAGGTGCCATTGCCGAACTGGAACTGAGTAAAATAGTAGCCAACCCGTTTCAACCGCGTACAGATTTTGATGATTCTGCTTTGGAGGAGCTTACTGTATCAATTAAACAACAGGGCGTTATCCAACCTGTTACTGTACGTAAAGTCGGGTTGGATAAATACCAATTGATCTCGGGTGAGCGTAGGCTCCGGGCTGCAGTTTTGGCAGGCTTGGAAACGATCCCGGCTTATTTGCGTGTTGCCAACGATGAACAAATGCTGGAATTGGCCCTTATTGAGAACATTCATCGCGAAAATCTAAATGCCATCGAAATTGCAATTTCCTATCAAAGATTGAGTGAAGAATGCAACCTTACTCCTGAAAAACTTAGTCAACGGGTTGGGAAAAACCGGAGTACCATAACCAATTATCTTCGCCTGCTTAAACTTCCACCTGAGGTCCAGGTTGCTTTGCGTGATGGACACATCAGCATGGGCCATGCTCGCGCTTTGATCAACCTTGAAAATGACAACCAAAGATTGATCATTTTACAGCAGATCATCGAAGAAGACCTAAACGTAAGACAGGTAGAAGCCCTGGCACGTTCATTGAACAATCCCGGATCAAAAGACAAAGCCAGACTACAAAAAGAGGTTGTGCCTGCTCACTTCAAAAAAAGTATTATAGACTTGCAGCATAAGCTTAAGACTGACATACGGATCAGACGCAATGCAAAAGGAAATGGTTCATTGATCATTGCTTTTAAGGATGATGATGAGTTTGACAGGCTGATTCAGCAATTTAACCCCTAAACACCTCCAGGCTATGCGCATGCTGCTGTTTCTGTTTATTGTTTTAATGCAGCTCATCATACCTGTCACAAGGGCATCCGGGCAAGCAGTTGCCGGTGAACAGAATGAAATAAAATATGTTCACTCACCGCACAAAGCTTCGGTTTACTCTGCCATACTTCCCGGACTAGGGCAGTTCTACAATAAAAAATACTGGAAAATCCCGATAGTATATGCAGGAATCGGTACCATAGGTTATTTTGCCTTAGCCAACAGGGCTGAATACCGTAAAGCGAATGAAGCATATATCTACGTGTTTAACGAAGAGGATTATCCCATTGACAATGACCTGGTGGGGAGGTACGATGCCAATACCCTGCGCGACATAAGGGATTTTTACAGACGAAACATGGAGTTGAGCTACATTCTGCTTGCAGTTTGGCATGCCCTCAATATTATTGATGCTGCAGTCGATGCGCATTTTTTTCATTATGATGTAAGTGATAACTTGTCAGTACAACTGGAACCGGCCTTCTTACCCGATCTGAGCTCACGGAACAGGTACAGTATGGCTACCCCAAGCCCTGGCTTAAGAGTGAGGATTCATTTTTAATTCACCTTCACATGAAATCAATTAAATATATTTTGATCGGATATGGCCAGATGGGACACATGGTGGAAAAAATTGCTGATAACCGGGGACATGTTTTGAGTTTCATCATTGACAATATAAGTGATTGGAAAAGGATTGATCAAAAGGCAAAAGAATCAGATATTGCGATTGATTTTAGTTTACCCGAGGTTGCGGTTGACAATATTATTAAGTGTTTTAAGGCCGGAATACCTATGGTTTCAGGAACCACGGGCTGGTACGATCGACTGCCGGAGGTTGAAAAGGCATGCCACAGGCATAACGGCACACTGTTTTATGCCCCAAATTTCAGCCTGGGAATGAATATGGTGTTCAAAATGAATAAGATACTTGCTCAGATGACCAATAAAACTGCCTATGAGGCTCGTCTGAGTGAAGTGCATCATATCCATAAGAAAGATATGCCCAGTGGAACAGCACTTAGACTGGCAGCTGATATTATCGACCTAAACTCAAAATATACTGAATGGACCGGTAGTAAGGAACATACAACCAACCAGCTGTGGATTGATAGCATCCGGTTGAATGAGGTTCCCGGTACGCATGAAATTATTTATAGCTCTGCAGAGGATGAAATCTGTTTGCGGCATACTGCCTACAATAGGGATGGATTTGCACTCGGGGCATGGGTTGCCGCCGAGTTCCTGCTAGGGAAAACAGGGATTTATACCATGCAGGATTTGATCAAAAGTCATATAAATGGAGATTAAAAAAAACAAGTATGAGATACATCGCTTTATTGATCATATTAATTATTGCAACACTTTCGACATTATCCTGTCGCTTAAAGAAATCTACTGCTACCCGGGATGCAACTGAGGCGATGAATGAACAGTTTTGTCAACCAATGGTTTTTCAGGAAGACCCATTTTTACCTGTTGCTTCTGACTTATTCGATCTTGTCACGGCCTGGATTGAGGACGATTGTATTAATCTGGTAGTATCTTATAGTGGAGGTTGTGGAACAGTGGACTTCCAACTTCATTATGACCGGCAATTGATGAAATCAAACCCTCCGCAAACCTCACTATTTTTGGCTTTTGCTGACAATGATCCATGCCGGGCTATAGTTCATGACACCCTAAAGTTTAGCTTAAGCCCTCTAAACGAATACGACTTTGGTGACGGTTTAATTTTAAACATTTCAGGTCATGAACAGAACCTCCTATATCAGCCCACATCATACTGATAAACAGAAATTAACAATAATTAACTGCAAAATAAAAGCCTCTTTAGTAATTTAGCCAATTAATAATCCCTTCACTATGCTGGAACTTATAATTGCCATTCCGCTGTCGTTTACAATCCCAACGATTTTTGCATCGGTACTCTTCAGCCGCGCCGGCCAGAAAAGCTGGCATGCATTCGTGCCATTTTTCAACCTGTATATCATGTTGAGAATTATACGAAAACCTCTTTGGTGGTATGTCTTTCTGATCATCCCATTTATCAATGTATTCGTTTATATGCTCATGCTTGTCGAATTGGTTAAGTGCTTCGGCAAAACGAAATTATGGCAACAATTGGTTGCAGTGCTTGTTCCCATAATTTATTTGCCTGTGATCAGCCGTGATCGTGATGTGGTTTACCTGGATCCACTTACGACTAAGCCCACTCCGAAAGGACCTGTGCGCGAATGGCTTGATGCCATCGTATTTGCAGTAGTGGCAGCAACAATTATTCGTACTTTTCTAATTGAAGCCTACACCATTCCAACATCATCTATGGAAAAGTCATTGCTTGTTGGCGACTTTCTTTTTGTAAGTAAAATAAGTTATGGCCCAAAAATACCCAATACACCCATAGCTTTTCCATTTGTTCATCATACATTACCGTGGAGCAAGACAGCTAAATCCTACGTTGAATGGATAAAACTGCCTTATTTTCGTTTTGCTGGCATGGGCGATGTGCAGCGTAATGATGCAGTGGTGTTCAATTACCCAGCAGGTGACACCGTTAGCCTCAGGTTCCAGAGCAACGTCAGTTACTACAGCCTGATCCGCGAGTATGGACGGAACCGGGTGCTGAATGATGAAAGAAATTTCGGCAAGATTGTGTCACGCCCGGTAGATAAACGCGAAAATTATATCAAACGATGTGTTGGTCTTCCCGGTGATACCATACAGATTATTGATGGCAATCTGTACGTCAATAATAAACCTGAAGAAAATCCGGGTACTACACAATTTAAATACCTGATACGGACTGATGGCACTATGATAAACCAGCGGATATTAGACACATACAATATTACCGAAATGCAACGCACTAATATGCCAGGTGAATATGTTTTTTGGATTAGTGCTGAAGTAAGCCATGAGCTTGCAGCCTTGCCAAATGTGCTTTCAGTGAATAGACTGATTGAAAATGCCGATACCCGTCAACTTGATATTTTCCCTAATCATGAAGCTTATCCATGGAACATTGATAATTTTGGACCACTTGGTATTCCTTATGCGGGTCAAACAGTTACACTCAACAAGCAAACCCTGCCTCTGTATGAACGTATTATTACGGCATACGAAGGCAATGAACTAAAGTTAGAAGGCGATCGAATATTTATAAACGGTGTCGTTGCTGATCAATATACTTTCGAGATGGACTATTATTGGATGATGGGAGATAACCGGCATAACTCAGCCGATTCAAGGGTTTGGGGGTTTGTACCTCACGATCATGTGGTTGGAAAGGCTGTATTTGTTTGGCTTTCACTTGACCCAAATAAATCCCTTCTTGGAGGCAAGGTACGTTTAAACAAATCTATGCGTTTGGTACGCTAAGTTTTCTCAATTTTATTGTTAAGTAGAAAAACTTATAATTAAGAGTGCGATAATCAATATTTAAGAAAATAAGTTTATGAAAAAGGCAAAGATTGAAACTGATAAAGGAACAATGACACTTGAGTTATATGAGGATGATGCTCCAAATACGGTTGCGAATTTTATCAAACTCAGTGAATCCGGTTTTTACAATGGATTGAAATTCCATCGTGTGATCCCTGATTTTGTCATCCAGGGTGGATGCCCTAGAGGCGACGGCACAGGTGGGCCCGGTTACAGTATTGATTGTGAGCTTGATGGAGAAAAGCAATACCATGATAGGGGTGTGATTTCCATGGCTCACGCCGGACGGAATACAGGAGGCTCCCAGTTTTTTATCTGCCATAGCCGGCAAAACACAGCCCACCTCGACCGAAATCATACAGTTTTTGGTAAGGTCATTGAAAATGTAGAAGTGATAGACCTAATTCAACAAGGCGACAAGATTATTTCTGTCACAATTCAGTAATCATTTAACAGGATAAGCTAATTGACTGGGCCTATTCTTGTTCTCACCCTGAAGATTTACATTATACAAAATGTTTCAGAGAAATTTCTGATAAGGCAATGAATTGGTTGTAGGCTTATAACATATAAACCAAAGTTTCAGGCTAACCAAATCCAATCTGAGATTAGCATAATGGTTCTTTTCATCTATGCTATGCTAAAAGTTAATGAAAATAATTATATTTGCAACATTATTGCATTTACATCGTTTATGCAAATAATCAGCTGATCAAATTAGCCTGCCTTAAAAAACATGAATGAGTTGTTCGCTACAAAAAGAATGATTGGCAAGAATCTATCCATTAGGATAGTACTGGGTTTCATGACAGGCTGTCTTCTTCTTATCGCATTCCCTGCAATGGCCCAGCGTAATCTCAGTGGTAATGTAGTTAATGAGCTAAATGAACCTATTGAGGGTGCGCATGTTTATTTGCAGGAAACCAAACAAATCGCCTTGACTGATGAGCAAGGTCACTTTCAGTTTGTTAATCTGATCCCTAAACTCTATCGCCTTCATGTGAGTTACCTCGGATATAAATGTATTCACCCCTATAGAGTGTCGCTTATTGAAGAGGATCAATATTTAACGGTAATCATGGAACCTGAAAACATAGGGCTCGATGAAGTGGTAATCACTGCATCCACCAGCGAAACCGAATTGAAAGGACGACCGGATGCAACCATTGTCGCAGGTCGTGGTCATATGGAACAGTATCGCGACCATAGCCTGATAAAGACACTCGACAGGCTGCCAGGGCTGCAAGCAATGGAAATTGGACAGGGGGCATCAAAACCAATAATCCGCGGGTTAGGTTTGAATCGTGTAGTGGTCACAGAGAACAATACCAGGATGGAAGGGCAGCAATGGGGTGCTGATCATGGGTTAGAAATTGATCAATATGCAGCTGAATGGGTCGAAATTGTAAAAGGTCCTTCCTCACTTAGATATGGATCAGAAGCCATAGGTGGTACCATCCGGATCGGACCTCATGCCATTGCCTCTCCAAATACATTGGAATCAAATCTTGACCTCAGCGGGCATTCAGTGAATGATTTACTTGCTGCATCCCTTATGCTTCGGTTACGAACCAATAAGTATTATAATTATCTCCGCTATACACAAAGCGATTTTGGCAACTATAAAGTTCCTGCCGATCAATTTACATACAATACCTATCGCTTCCCCCTTAAAGATGGTCGCATCCTGAATACAGGCGGTCAAGAGCAGAGTTTATATTTAACCAATGGTATAATACAACCCTGGGGTAAAGTGGCCTTATCAGTCAGTAATTTTCATTCCCGAATTGGTTTCTTTCCAGGAGCACATGGATTGCCTGATATGACCGTTCTTGAAAATTTTCCAATTCAAAGAAACATCGATTTGCCATTCCAACAAGTTAATCATTTTAAAATTAGTGGTAATACCAAGGTCGATCTTAACAATATTGCTATGGAGGCTGATTTTGCATTTCAACAAAACCACCGCCAGGAATGGTCAAAGTTTCACTCCCATTTTCCGGACCAGAAGGCACCTCAAGTAAAGCCTGACCTTGAGCTGAAATGGCTGTTAAACACCCTTTCCGCTGACATCAGGGCAAGATCAAAACTCGGCAAGTCAGAAACCGAAGCTGGAATAAGCCTCTATTCACAATCCAATCAGATTGGAGGGTATATGTTTCTATTGCCTGAATTTAAGCGAATTATGATGGGTGCATTCCTATACAATCAAATAGAAATTGCTGATAAGCTCAGGTTAAGTGGCGGTTTACGTTACGACCTTGGCCATCTGAGGCTTGAACCATATTTTTCGCCCTATACCAATTCCATGAAATCACCTGATTTTAAACGGCTATTTCATAATTTGAGCTGGGCTTTCGGCATGGTTTACGATGTGGATGAGCACACAGCCATCAGGACCAATATTGCAAAAGGTTTTAGGGTTCCAACCGCCTCCGAAATAGGTTCAAACGGTATACATCATGGTAGTTTTCGTTATGAATTGGGCGACACCACGCTCAACTCGGAAATTGCCTATCAATTTGATGCCGGCTTAAGCTTAAAATATGCAGGACTGACTTTCAGTTTTGGTCCTTTTGCCGGATATTTTCCAAATTATATCTATCTGAACCCAACCGGCAGCTACATGTTGCCTGATGGAAGTACCGTTGCTGAAGCCGGGGCCGGGCAGGTATATCAATATATTCAATCTGAAGCCTATCGATTTGGTGGTGAATTGACTGCTGACTATAAGGTTAATAATCTCCTCAAAGTTTATTTTTCAACTGAATATGTGTATGCCAGCGATGGCAGCTACCCTATTCCGTTAACACCTCCACTTAACCTGTTTTTGCAGCTGGAATATAAATTACCTGAATACTGGAATAGGCTTCATCAATCTCAGATTTTGATCGAAACACGCTACTCAGCATCACAAAACAGAAATGCGCGCAACGAAGAACCAACCGATGCCTGGTATATAATTAACCTGCAATTTTCTACTAAGATCATTACCGGAGGCTTACCAATTAGTTTGAATATGCGTGTTCAAAATCTATTGGATCGGAGGTACTGGAACCATCTGAACTATTACCGTCAGATAGGAATACCTGAAGCAGGACGCAACATCCAGCTGTCCATCAAAATTCCATTACAAACAAAATTGAGAAAATAAATCTTTATTATAAAATTAATTACTCGCTTAAGTTTCATAAATAATTAAATCTTAAAATTATGAAGTACAATAAATTCAGCTTTCTCATGAGTGGTATTATTCTAGGCTTATTGTTGTCCCTATCTTGTTCGAAAGATGAAACCGATGATCAAAAACCGGTCATTAATCTTGTTAGTCCGGCCGAGATGGATGAGTTTTTGCCTGGTACAACCATACCATTTGAAGCTACCTTTACTGATGATAAATCCCTTAATCAGTTTAAGATTAACATCCATTTTGATGATGGGCATGACCACAAATCTGTCATAGGTCATTATGATGCATGGAATTATGAATTCGTAGGTCAGTTATCAGGTACTGCGCAAGAGATCAATATGGAGATTGACATTCCTGAAGAATTAACTCACGGAGCTTATCATTTTTTGGTCTTCTGCACTGATGAAGTTGGTAATGAATCTTTTGTCGCAATAGATATACACATCGAAGATGACCACGACTAGATCACTTTAGCTTGGGGCAAGAACATTTTATAGGCCTTGACAATGGCTTTCGATCAATGAAGGCTTAGTCTTGATCAAATTATTGTTTTAGAATTCGTTTACACAGATCTCAACAACAGAATAGTCATTTCGGCCATCAACTGTTAAGCGTTATTTTGCTAAATTAGCAGCTTAATTCCAGGCAATAGATATTTGTATGCCACAAAACAAAAATAAGCTGAAGACCAATACCTTTAAGCAAAAGAGCGAGCCGGATAAAGGTGCTGTTAAACCATCAAAACAGAAAAGGAATAAAACCAAACGATCTTACTTTTTAAGGGATGAGCGATTCTTTAAAGTAGTAGGGATTTCCTTGATTTTTATTGCCTTTTATCTGATACTTGCTTTTGTATCCTTCTTGTACAATTGGTTTAATCAGCTCACAGATCAGATTCCACATGATCTTAGCCTTGGGAGGTTGCTTACAGATACACATCTTGAAATTTATAATGTAACCGGTAATGTAGGTGCTTACCTGGCTGAAAATCTGCTTAAAATTGGTTTTGGACTGGGGGCTTTTTACTTCCCGCTTTTACTTTTCAGCTGGGGGACACACCTTGCCATGGGTGTCAGGGTTATGCGTGCTTGGAACTTATGGAAATACGCTTTTATATCTTTGATATGGGTCCCATTGTTTTTTGGGTTTCTGCTTTATGCACATCCATGGAATGTATTAGGAGGTTATGTAGGCCAGTTTTTATCAGATTACCTGGGAAGTATAATCGGACAGGTAGGGATAGTACTTGCCTTGACTTTCAGCCTTATTGTTTACTTACTGCTTACGTTTAACCTTTCGATAATCTGGAAGAAAAAATCTAAGTCCCTACAACAATCACAACGCCCTGTTGAACCAGGTGATGGAGATAAATACAATACCATTGAGTACGCCGTGAAAGATGAAGATGATGATTTTGGATCTATTGGCAAGGGCAATAATGAAAGCATGGTGATTGAGGATAAAGCAGTCAAAGATGAAATGAATAAAACTGCAGCTCAAACGGACAATAAAAAAGATGACGATGAAGAGTCAACAGACATTGAACTGAGTGTGGAACCCACAACCATTGAATCTGCCAAAACAAAAGGTGCAATAGATCGGCAAACACTGGATACAGAGTTTGATCCTACACTTGATTTGCCGGACTTCCGTTTTCCTCCGCTTGATCTGCTCAATATGTACGGCGATGGCACCGTAAATGTTGACCGTGAGGAACTAGAAGCCAATAAGAGGAGGATCGTAGATACATTAAGCAATTACTCAATCGGCATAGAAAAGATTAAAGCTACCATTGGGCCTACGGTAACGCTTTATGAGATTATCCCTTCCGCAGGGGTTCGTATTTCGCGTATAAAAAACCTTGAAGATGATATAGCTTTGAGTTTGTCGGCTATTGGTATTCGTATTATTGCTCCAATACCCGGTAAGGGTACCGTTGGCATCGAGGTTCCCAACCAAAGGCCGGAGCTTGTCTCCATGAGATCAATCATTGGATCGGAACGCTTTACTTCCAATAGTTTTGAACTTCCGTTCGGCCTGGGCAAAACAATTGCCAATGAAAGTTATGTGGCCGATCTTACAAAGATGCCGCATATTTTAATGGCCGGAGCTACCGGACAAGGCAAATCAGTCGGGCTTAATGCCATAATAACTTCTTTACTTTATTGCAAGCATCCGGCAGAGCTGAAATTTGTATTGGTCGATCCCAAAAAGGTTGAGCTTAGCCTGTACAGTCGTATTGAAAGGCATTACCTGGCAAAATTGCCTGACTCTGAGGAAGCGATCATTACTGATACCAGAAAGGTCGTGCGAACTTTGAATTCGCTCAGCATCGAAATGGATTACCGTTACGAATTGCTTAAGGATGCCCAGGTAAGAAATATTAAGGAGTACAATTCCAAGTTTCGTGCCCGACGCCTGAATCCAAACAATGGTCACAGGTTTATGCCTTATATTGTGCTGGTAGTGGATGAATTCGCCGACCTGATCATGACTGCAGGTAAAGAAATTGAAAGCCCCATTACAAGGCTCGCCCAACTAGCCAGGGCTGTTGGCATTCACCTGATCATCGCAACACAGCGGCCCTCTGTCAATATCATTACAGGTACTATCAAGGCCAATTTTCCTGCCAGGATCGCTTTCAGAGTCATATCACGCATCGACTCACGTACCATATTGGATAGTGGAGGGGCTGACCAGCTCGTGGGAAGGGGAGATATGCTTTTATCCACAGGTAATGACCTGATCCGCTTGCAATGTGCTTTTGTTGATACTCCGGAAGTAGAAAAACTTACAGACTTCATAGGCGCACAACGCGGATATTCTGATACATTTCACCTGCCTGAGTATGCAGATGAGCAAGATGAAATTGGGGATCTGCCTGACCCTTCAGAGCGCGATGAGTTGTTTGAGGATGCTGCCAGGATCATTGTCCAGCATCAGCAAGGATCAACCTCTTTATTGCAACGTAAACTTAAATTGGGCTATAACCGGGCCGGGCGAATCATTGACCAACTTGAGGCTGCCGGAATTGTCGGCCCTTTTGAAGGTAGTAAGGCTCGTGAAGTTAAAGTTGCCAATGAAATGGCTTTGGAACAGTTTTTGAGGGATTTGGATAATAGATAATTGATAATAATGAAAACATACCTTCCTACAATTTTAAGCTTGATGGTTTTAATATCTGCATTTACCAGTGTTCATGCGCAGCGCAATGCGGACCAGTTATTAAAATCTGTTGTAGATAAAACCAATGCCTACGAAAGTCTTGAGGCGGATTTTACCTACACAATGGCCAATGATTTGGCGAATATCAACGAAGCAAATGAAGGAAAAGTATTTGTAAAAGGAGATGCATACAAACTTGAAATAGCTGGTCAGGTAGTTATAAGTGATGGAGAAACTGTTTGGACCTATCTTGAAGAAAGCCGTGAACTTATGATCAGCCACGCTGACGATGGCGAAGATGCCATTACACCAGCCTCATTATTGACTTCATATTATAACGATTACAAAGCGTCATTTGTAAATGTCAGGGATGATATGGAGAAAGGCTTGAAAACCATTGAGCTAAAACCCGTTTCAGATAAAAATCTATCAAGGATGCACCTTGCTGTTGATGAAAAGAATTTGCACATCGCTCATTTTTCTGTTTTTGATAACAATGGAAATACCTTTATCTATACGATCAATAATTTGAAGAATGATGTCAAATTAACTTCAGATTTTTTTTCATTCAATCCTGAACAGTATCCCGATCTTGAGGATATTATAGATATGCGATGAAGTGTCTTTTCCCTGGTATTGTTGGCTTGATTATATCCATTTTTGCAAATTCCCTTTTTAGTCAGGTAAATACTGAGCGCTACCGGATGGAATCCGAACATCTTGGTTTTCAGTTTAGTAATTCGCTTTCATTTGTACTTAGCAAAGGTAACACAGATGAGATTGAACTCGGTAATAATTTCCGCACAGATTATTTTAGCCAGAAGATGCACTATTTTTCAATCGTTGACTATAATTACAAAACAGCCGGAGGTATAAAAGCACGCAATAATGGGTTTGTTCATATTCGTACTGTTGCAGACCTCAAGCATGACATAATCATGATCGAAGGATTTACTCAGTGGCAGTTTGACGAATTCATCCTGCTGAAAAACCGCTGGTTAATTGGCAGTGGATTAAGAATTAATATGAGCGGATGGTTAGTTGCTGTTGAAGAGGAAGAAGCAGCCCTTAATGTTTTCGTTGGTTCAGGGCTAATGTATGAATATGAAGACTACTCAGTTGAGCCTCTTGCACTATTTCGCAAATTGCGTTCCACTAACTACCTTTCGCTGGTATGGTCAATAAGCGATCATGCAAATATGAACTTGGTAAATTATTATCAACCCAATATGGCATCCATTTCTGACTTTCGCTTTTCATCTTATCTTGGATTCAAGATAAGATTGGTGGGTCAATTATCGATTGGACTGAATGTTACTTATGAACATCGAAGCAGGGTTGTGGGTGATAAGCTTCCCAATGACCTGAAGATAAGAAATACGCTAACGCTTAATCTTCCTTGATGTTAGATAGTGCTGCAATGATGATTCCTGTCCAACCTGCAATAAATAAAACACCTCCCACTGGAGTAGCAGGTCCGAGCCAACTTAGCTGAAGCCCCGAAAAACTTGAAGTTGATAATAAATAGATTGAGCCTGAGAACAGGATAATACCAACCCAGAATGCATGGAATGAAAAACGCAATAGTTTCTTGTTAAGTCGGCCATTGATGACTCCTAAGATAATGATAATTAAAGCGTGGTATATCTGATAACGCACGCCGGTTTCAAAATTTTGAAGATCTGTCAAACTCAGATTTGACCTGAGCCAATGAGCACCTATAGCACCCAGAAGAATACCAATCGCGGCAAAAATACTTCCTACTGTGATGTAATTATTATTCATACAAATCTGGTTTAAAGGTTTTAGAAATTCATTGCTGAAGCTATATCCCATTTCTGAAAGGCGTCCAAATATATTGTATTTTTGCTTAAATAAGTCTTGTTTATTATGAAAGTTTCCATCGAGATCAGTTACTATCCCTTACATGATTCGTATATTCCACCTATAAAGGCATTTATATCCCGGTTAAATGAATATAATGAACTTGTGATAAAAACCAATGGGATGAGTACACAAGTTTTTGGGAGATTCGAAGTCGCTATGCAAGCTATAACTAAAGAAATAGAAAGTGCTTTTGAGCTTCCCCATTCGGTTTTTGTTCTGAAAATTGTGAATGCTGATCTGAATCATATAGATGGAAGTAAATAGTTTTATTGAGATCCTGCTGCAGAATATTCGCGAAACCACCATACTTGAAATCGTGGCTGTTTTTTTCGGACTCTTAAGCGTTTGGTTTAGTAAGAAGGTGAATATACTGGTTTTTCCAACAGGGATTGTTAGTGTGCTTATTTACGTCTACATCTGCTATTTTGCAGGACTGTATGCAGATATGGGTATCAATGCAGTCTATTTCATCATGAGCGTATATGGCTGGTATTATTGGTCGCGCAAAAGTCAAGATGATCATGTAATCCCAGTTCGATTTGCTGGTTTTAGGCTCAATTTGATTAGTGCTGTCGCAACAATACTCTGTTTTTGGATTCTCAGTTTTGCACTCATAAACTTTACTGATAGTACAGTTCCTTACTGGGATTCGTTTACAACTGCCATTTTCATTGTAGGGATGTTACTTATGGCTTTAAAACGTGTTGAGAATTGGATATACTGGATTATTGGTGATTTGATTTCCATTCCATTATATTTCCATAAAGGTCTTGTATTTACCAGTCTGCAATATGCTATTTTTCTTATCATCGCAGTTATGGGTTATTTTGCATGGCGCGAGAAGGCTAAAATTTAAATCAGTTTTATTTGAATAGTAACCAATAAAATGCATATAAACTATCCTTGAAAAAGATTGCAATTACCGGCCCCGAATCCACAGGCAAGTCATGGTTAACCAAACAGCTCGCAGCTCATTATCAAACTTTTTTTGTACCTGAATATGCCAGGGATTATCTCACAAAGCTAACCCACCCCTATACCATTGACGATGTTGTTGAAATTGCAAAAGGTCAGTTACACATTCAGGAAATGATGGAAAGACTTGCGGATAACATATTATTCTCTGATACTGAAATGTTAGTTTGCAAAATCTGGACCGAGTTTGTATTTGGTTCAACTCCCGAACTCATTCATCAGGCATTTGTAAAACAGCGTTTTGACCTTTACCTTTTATGTGATATTGACTTGCCTTGGGAGTTTGATCCTTTGCGTGAACATCCTGAGCAGCGGTCCACATTGTTCTCTCTTTATCAAAAATATTTAATCGATTATGGATTACCTTATGAGGTAATTAAAGGGAAAGGAATTGAACGTTTGCAATGTGCCATTGGATATATTGAAAATCGAAGGTAAAAAGTGTAATTTCGCTCAGCCTGATTATGGAAAATAAATTGCATATCTTATTTCTACCACGTTGGTATCCAAATCGTCACGACAGCATGTATGGCCTCTTCGTAAAACGACACGCTGAAGCTGCTGCACAGCTTAATGATGTGTCCGTAGTCTATGTGCAGTCCGAGGACAGGAAACTTGCCGGATTAGAAGCTGTACGTAGTATAGAGGATGGTGTACTTACATTCAGGCTTTATTATAAACATTCTCATATTCGATTTGGCATAGGTAAATTGATCAATGCCATTCGCTATTATCAGGCTAATGTAAAAGGCATCAAGTTGGTTCAGAAAGAAAGGGGTGCCTTCCAGCTTGTACATGTACATATTCTCACGCGCCTGGCAATAATTGCTTTATGGTTAAAATGGAAACTGGAAATTCCATATATCATCACTGAACACTGGTCGCGTTATCTGCCAACAACAGGCAGCTTTAAAGGCAACCTGCGCAAATGGTTTACCAGACAATGTGTGCAAAGAGCAGCGATGGTTACAACGGTAACACAAAATCTGGCAAATGCAATGCAAGGCCATGGCCTTCATAACAGAAACTACAGAATTTTACCAAATGTTGTGGACGTTGAGCTTTTCAAACCCACAGTAATAAAATCATCGAACGTCACGCGAATAATACATATCAGCTGTTTCGAAGACCGGTCTAAAAACATTTCCGGGATATTGAAAGTTTTATCCCGACTTAAATCAATCAGAACTGACTTTCATTGCACCATGGTGGGCGATGGCGAGGACTTTGTAAAGCTCAATAAACTTGCTGATAGTTTAGGGTTAATTGGTAGATATGTTGAATATACGGGAGTGCTGGAAGGCAAAGCATTGGTGAGTAAACTTGCTAATGCTGATTGCCTGTTGCTGTTTAGTCATTATGAGAATCTACCTGTGGTTATTCCAGAAAGTTTTTCTTGTGGTGTCCCGGTTATTAGCAGCAAAGTAGGGGGAATAGCAGAACTGGTGAATGATTCTAATGGTATTTTAGTAGAACCTGGCAATGAAGAAGCACTTTTGCAGGCATTAGTGAATTTACTGGACAATAGCTATGTTTTTGATCAAGAAGCTATGCGTCACAATACGATACAAACGAATAGCATGGATAATGTCGGAGCATTATTGAATAGCTGGTATCGGTTGGCTATCAAATAAATCTCTTAGATCCTCGTCAACAGATCATCTTGCCATGCCTTACTTAAGGAAGTATTAATGAATTGATTTATCACTTTTTAAATTGGCCCAATCCACTTGAGAAGAAGCACATCAATATCGTGCATTATTAACCCAATTCATATAAGGCTGAAGCGATGTCAAACTTTACTTTGCCTGGTTGTTGGTTATTTTTAGAGGTATTAAAAAATAGCAGCGGTATTTTGATTAAGCTTTATAAAAAAAACCCTCACCAGTCGGCAAGGGTTTTATAAAGGTCTCAGGCGACGACCTACTTTCCCATCCGCCGGCTGGCGGACAGTATCATCGGCGCTGGCAGGTTTTTTTCTTCTATTGGCCTTTCGCAATGGGATGTCCTGGTTTTAAACGCATATAATAAAAAACCCTCACCATGCGGCAAGGGTTT
>CALAZZ010000108.1 GCA_937926515.1 uncultured Bacteroidales bacterium
ATGGACCTCACAAAGATTGTTTCCATTTCGGGTAAACCCGGATTGTTTAAGATTGCGGCCCAGGCTAAAAACAGCGTGGTGGTGGAATCGCTGCTCGACGGCAAGCGCTTTCCGGCCTTCAGCCACGACAGGATGAGCACCCTGGAAGAGATCAGCATCTTCACTACCAGCGAAGATATGTTGCTCAAGGAAGTGTTTCGTAGCATCATGGATAAAATGGGCGATACGCTTGATTTTGAGGTGAAATCACTTTCCAATGAAGAGTTGCGGCAGAAGTTTGCCGAGGTGGTACCCGACTATGATATGGATGCGGTGTACCCCTCCGACATCAAAAAGGTGTTCAGCTGGTATCAGTTGCTGATGGAGAAGGAATTGCTTGATTTCACGGAAGCTGAACCTGAGCCCGATGCTGAGGTCACCGATCAAGTAAAAGACGAGCCTACTGATGAAACGGAGAAATAAGAGAAAGTCCCGGTAAGGGACTTTTTTTATATCAAGCACCCCATGTATACAAAGCTGATCCGTCCCATACTTTTCCTTTTTGATCCTGAACAGGTACATCACTTTGTGGTGCGCATGCTCAAAACAGGCCTGAGACTGCCCGGGATGAAAGCACTCCTAACCAGGATCACAAGGGTGACACACCCCTCGCTTGAGCGTGAGGTTTTTGGATTGAGATTCAAAAACCCGGTGGGCATGGCCGCCGGTTTCGACAAGCAGGCCGAAGTGTACAATGAGCTGTCATGCTTTGGGTTCAGCCATATCGAGATCGGTACCGTAACCCCTTTGGGCCAGCCTGGTAACCCACGGCCGAGGTTGTTCAGGTTGCGAAGGGACAAGGGACTCATCAACCGAATGGGCTTCAACAACCATGGTCTGGAAGCCACCATCGCTAATCTTAAGAAACGCAGGCAGGATGTGATCATTGGGGGGAATATCGGTAAGAATACACTCACACCCAACAGCGATGCGGTGAACGACTATATCCGCAATTTCGAAGGTCTGTTCGACCATGTGGATTATTTTGTAGTGAATGTAAGCTGCCCGAACATCTCCGACCTGAAGGAGTTGCAGGACCAGGATGCCCTGATGCATATCCTGAACAGCCTGCAAGCCATCAACAGCAGCAAACCCAAACGCAAGCCCATACTCCTGAAGGTGTCGCCCGACCTGAATTACAAGCAGCTTGATGAGGTGATTGATATCGTGAATCAAACAAAGATAGATGGGGTGGTGGCGACCAACACCAGCATCACCCGTCACACCGTTATCTACGACCAGGATAAGGCTGTGCAGGCAGGCCAGGGTGGCCTGAGCGGCTTGCCCATCCGTGAGCGCTCAACAGAGGTGATCCGCTACCTGGCTGAGAAGTCGGGAAAGGCATTCCCCATCATCGGGCTTGGAGGTATCATGACAGCTGCTGATGCCATTGAGAAACTTAATGCCGGAGCTGACCTCGTGCAGGTGTATACGGGCTTTATCTATTCAGGCCCGATGCTGGTAAGACGGATCAGTAAGGCTTTGGTGCGAAAATAATTGTTTAACCTGTTGATGGTGTATTCTCCAGTAGATGTAAAATGAAGGTTTTGATAATAAGACACCCTAAGTCACAAAGAAGACTTCATACTATCATTTCAATATTTAATACCATAGCCATATAGCTCATCACTTGTTTCAGCGATATTACTTGCCACTGTTCCAACTTCAGCCTGTTTGGTAAGTCGTACAGCTGAGATGAAAAACAATATCCACAGCAACTTAAACGATCGCCAAAGATGGGATTAAGGTGTCATTAGACCGCTGCGCAGGATCATACCCACAGATTAACCGGAAAAGTAAATCCCTAACCGGAGATCATGGAATGCACTTCGGTGGCTACCACGCGGTTGTAGTTAAACGAAAGGCTCCTGTAGTTCACCAGGTCGACGATGGTACCGATCAGGCATAGTCCGGCAGTGAAGAAGTACAATATCCCCATGCCGATCTGGTTCAGCAGAAAGCGGTGGATACCTGCAAAGCCCAGGAAGCCAAGTAAGGTCAAAAGCAGGATCAGTTGTGGGTCTTTACGCCGGGCACGGTAGATATTCGCAAAGTTCCTGAGCTTTTCTTCTGTATAATCCTTTGTGAGGTTCTGTAAAAATGCCATTTCTTCACCTTGAAGGTCAGGCATGATCTCATAAATTTTAGTCATGTTTTTGGAATTTAAATGATTGATACTTAAAATATTGATAGAAAATGGTTGTGATTCTCAATGTTAAAATAAGGATGGCCGCCATGCCCAGGGGATGCATATTAAATGATTGTAAGAAGCGACCGTGAAAAGCAGCGGAAATGCTATGGCCCAGTCCGCATCCGGGGCAGCTTTCAATACCGGCATGATGCAACAAGCATAAGGTTGACTGGGTGTTTTCGGGCTGCATGAAAGCCAGCAACAGCAAGGCTGTCAACCAGGTAAATGCTTCAATATTGGAGCGCATGAAGTGATATATCCGGGTTGGTTTCATAAAGATACCCCCTGTTTTTCAGTGAAAAGTAAAAACGAAATTACAAAAATTAATTCCAAATGCAATGCCGGTTGGCGATCATTTGCTGAAAGCAATTGGTTCTTTATGCTTTAAAGAACAAGATGGTCCTTTTGGCGAAACTCAAGTACATCAAATGAACCCTTCCGGGTTAAAGGGAATCCTT
>CALAZZ010000109.1 GCA_937926515.1 uncultured Bacteroidales bacterium
AAATAACCCTTTGTGCCCCTTTGTGACTCCTCTGTGGCACTTTGTGATACAACCCCTCCAGGCTATTCCACAAAGAACACCAAGAAGACACAAAAGACACAGAGAATTATTGATAAAAAAAAACTTTGTGTCCCTCTGTGGCTTTGTGGGACAAAAAAATAACCCTTTGTGCCCCTTTGTGACTCCTCTGTGGCACTTTGTGATACAACCCTTCCAAGCTATACCACAAAGAACACAAAGAAGACACAAAAGACACAAAGAATAGCCAAAATTAAAAAACCCTTCGTGCCCCTCTGTGACACCTCTGTGGAACTTTGTGTAACAACTCCACTAAGCTATAGTACAATGAAAATCAATTATGATAACTTTGCCTGATAATCCTTTTAAAATCATGAAGCAACTAACCGAGAATGAAATTTCGAATATTATAATCGGCTGTGCAATAGAGGTTCATAGACATTTAGGTCCCGGATTATTGGAATCGGCATACCAGGAATGTTTGTACTATGAACTGATTAAGGCAGGATTGGCTGTTCAAAAAGAAATCCCAATGCCTATCGTTTACAAGGAAGTAACACTTGACCATGGTTACCGAATCGATCTGCTTGTGAATAATAAGGTGGTCATAGAAATAAAGAGCGTTGAAGCATTTTCAGATGTGCATACAGCGCAGATATTAACTTATTTAAAACTTGGAGATTATAAACTTGGGTTGCTGCTAAACTTTCATGTGACGATGATGAAAAATGGCATCAAGAGAGTAATTATTTGAGTTATACCTCAAACTACATTTAGCTATACCACAATAGACACCACGAAGACACAAAAGACTCAAAAAACAACCCTCTGTGACTCCTTTGTGAAACTCTGTGTAATAGCTTTACCACAAAAGACACAGAGCAGTATTGATAAAAAATCCACCGTGACCCTCTGTGTAACAAATCCACTACAACATCTTTTAAGTATCGCCTTAACTTCAGCGAAATATCCTAATTTTGTCCGGATGACCCAGCCACACACCACAACCGTTATCCTCCCCGGCAAGCCGCGCCTGATGCAATATTTTAAGAGCATCCTAAGGCATTCCCCTTTAATCAGGACATTTGTACTGCGCGAGATCAAGGTCAAGTACGCCCAAACCTACCTCGGCATCCTTTGGAGCATCATTCAGGCATTGGTAGGCCTCGGTATCATCACCCTGTTCTTTGGTTACCTGATGCAGATCGACACCGCCCCCTTGCCCTACCCGGTGTTTGCCTTCGCCGGCATGATGGGCTGGTACTACTTCTCGCTCGTGGTGGCCTACAGCGGCAGCTCGCTGGTGCAGTCGCAGCACCTGGTGCAAAAGGTCAGCTTTCCCAAGATCATCATCCCCATCGCCTACGCCATCACAGGGCTGTTTGAGTTTGTGCTGTGGACCTTGCTGATGCTGGTGCTGCTGCTTGCCTTCGGGCAGGCACTCACATTCAAAATACTGCTTGTCCCTGTCTTTATGCTGTTGCTGCTGTTCACGGGACTGGGTATATCGCTGTGGCTGGCAGCCCTAACGGTGCGCTACCGCGACCTGCTGATCATCATACCTTATATTATAGGCTTTGGTATATTTGTGACCCCGGTCTTTTTTCCGGATACGATGGTGCCGGAGGCCTATGCCTGGCTGTTGTACCTGAACCCCATGGCGGGGATCATCGAAGGGCTGCGCTGGTGCTTCCTTGGTGTGGCAGCACCAGCCTGGCAGTATGTGGCAGGATTAATTCCGGTGGTGGTGTTGCTGCTTACGGGAATAAATCATTTCAGGGGCGTGGAGGTGCGGATACCGGATGAATTATAAAATTATGGTTTTATGATAAAATCAAGTAAAAAAATTACAGTTCAAAACAGAATTATTTCAATAGTCAGCCAGAGTGATCAAGATTTTATCAGTCTGACGGATATGGTGAGGAGTGAAGGAGGCGAGGACCATATTCGTAACTGGTTACGCAACAGGAATACCGTTGAGTTTATTGGCCTTTGGGAAACATTGCACAATCCGGATTTTAAACCTGTCGAATTCGACACCTTTAGAAAGCAGGCAGGATTAAATAGCTTTAATCTTACGCCAAAAAAATGGATTGAAGCTACCAAAGCAATAGGCATATTCTCCAAATCAGGTAGATATGGTGGAACTTATGCACACAAAGATATCGCCTTTGAGTTTGGCTCCTGGATAAGTCCAATGTTCAAGTTGTTGCTAATAAAGGAATTTCAGCGATTAAAGGAGATAGAAACGAACCAGTATAACCTTGAATGGAATGTGAAACGAATTTTATCCAAAACCAATTGCCACATACACACAGACACAATTAAAAACCACATCATTCCAACCATGAGTTATAGTAAAGACACTGAATGGCTGATTTACGCTGAAGAGGCAGATTTGTTGAATGTTGCATTGTTCGATTGTACAGCTAATGACTGGCGAGAAGCAAATAATGAACATGCGGCAAACGGCCTGAATATTCGTGATTTTGCAAGCATAAATGAACTTGTGGTTTAATCTAACCTTGAGAATCTTAATGCTTTGCTGATAGGACAGAAAATGGAAAAACAAGAGAGATTTATACAATTGAGTATCATAGCTAAAACACAGCTTGACACATTAGATGGTAATGATTTAATAAGATCGATCAAGAAATTATCAGGCAATACCTATTTGGGAATCAAAACAAAAAATGACCCCAATGAATGAACCGGCCATACATGTCGAAAAGCTGTACAAGCAGTTCCGCATCAACCACAAGCGGGCAAGCACCCTTAGGGAGCACCTCCACAACAGCCTCAGCCGCAGCAAGCGCGAGCAGGCGGAATACATCACCGCCCTCGACCACCTCAGCTTCACCGTATCCAAAGGCGAAGCCGTAGGCATCATCGGCCCCAACGGCTCGGGCAAGAGCACCCTGCTGCGTATCCTGAGCGGCATCACCGCACCCACGGCCGGCAGGGTAGAGATACACGGGCACGTGGCCTCTGTGTTAGACCTGGGCACCGGCTTCCACCCCGACCTGAGCGGACTGGAAAACATCTACCTCAGCGGCAGCCTGATGGGCATGAAGCGCAGCGAGATCAAACAAAAGACAGCCGAGATCATCGCCTTCAGCGAGCTGGAAAAATTCATCCACACCCCCGTGAAGCACTACTCCTCGGGCATGTATGTGCGACTGGCCTTTTCGGTGATCGCCCACCTGGATGCCGGAATCCTGCTGCTTGACGAGGTGCTCTCCGTTGGCGATGCCGCCTTCCAGATCAAGAGCTATAAGAAGATGCAGGAGCTGCTCAACTCGGGCAAGACCATCTTGCTGGTGAGCCACAACCTGAGCAGCCTGTCGCGCTACACCACCCGCTGCCTCTACCTGCAAAACGGAAAGTTAGCCGGCCAGGGCCCTACCGATGAAATCATCAACACCTATGCGGAAAGCACCTTTACCGATCAGCCTGTCTTAATAAACGGACAGCAAGCCGCCCCGATAAATGCGCGTGAGTGGTCCGATCACGCCACCGCCCCCGGTAACGACATAGTACGCCTGCGCCGCATTGCCGTACACAACGAAAACCGCAGCACCGATGAACCTATTTATGTGGATGAAAAGATTGCGATCGAAGTGGAATTTGACAAGCTGGACGATAGGGAAGCCATCAATATTGCACTAAGGGTGAATGATGTGAATGGGAATCCGTTGTTTGCATCGTCTCCATCCTTAATTAGATATGATTTCAGTCCTAATGAATTTGATCTAAGCAATGGATTGAAAAGGTACAAGTGTTTGATCCCAGAAAATATTTTAAGCAACTCTTTGTTTATAATTGACTTTTATGTTTTGGACAGAGGCAATACCCGAAAATTATTTTCGGGTCCATATATTTTAAATTTTAAAACAGTATTAAAAAACAAAACCATACAAATGGCTTATTATAAAACTGGTAATTATCCTTTTTATCCTAAGGTTAAATGGGAAATATTTTAGCAACAATATGAATAAACATGAATTTGTTGAAAAACATGAAAAGCTTTATGATTATGTTCTGATGGAATATGAACCTTTGGTTAATTCTACAAATGACTATTACGTTAAGTTATTTTCAAATGCTAAGAAAAAACTAAGGTTGTCAAATATTCTATTTCAATCAATAAAAGGAAGTAAAATTGAAGATCAATTTATTAGACTGATTACCAATTTGAGAAATAAAATTGGAATGAATCAAACAGTATGGGGTATAAAAATGATCAATCAAAATATTTCATGGGAGCTTTATTTTTATAACCACCGACAACCTGAAATTATCAAATTAAATAATATCACTGATATATTGGCTAAATCATTTAATGTTGCTAACTTCACAATCGACGAAAGTATGCCATACAGAATGTTCAGTTTTGACATCAGCGAAAAAGGAATAATTGATAATTACCATATATATTTTGGAAAATATTTTGATGACAGTTTTCATGCCTGGTCATATAATGTTTCTGAGAAAACTATTGAGTTTGAGAATCATTATGAATTTTTCATTCCTAAAAATTTTAAGTACTTAAGTGAAAAACTATTATTATCTTCCTTTCTTAACTCCAATATAGATATAAATCAGATACTTATACCTAATTTCATGAAGAGCAAATCAATATGTGTTGCAACAAAAAATAAAGCAAATGGAATATATTTTTCCGGCCTCTCTATTGATAATTTTCTGTTTTTTTTAAAAAAATTCAACTATCCTCAAGCAATGATTAATTATGTTGAAGAAAATAAAAACAAGCTTGATTATATTCAGTTTGATATTGGCTTTGACTATTTTATCAAAAACAATTCATTGAGCCTAAATAAAAGTGGTTTTTATGGAACGATTTAAAATACATATCCAGAATAGTATTCTTATCCCCTTCAAAATGATGCTCTTAATGAAGGTCGTTATCTCTGGTTTACTCGGATGTTCCTATGAAGGCCTTGAAGATTCTGAAAGTCATCAGCAGGATCAAATAGAATTGATGAAACAATGGGAAGGCAGTTGGAAGATAGAAAATTCACAGGATACAATAATAATTGGCTCTGCGAAATTTTGGGGAACAGCTGGCATGTTGGCCCAATACAAATTGTTGATTAAAGGAGAAATTATGGAAGAGGTAAAAATGCTATATGGATACGATATTGATAAGGATAAAATAATAGAAACAAGTTTGTTTAAAGGTGGAAAAATAGAAATATATACACTTTATTTTGTGAGCGAAACAGAATACCTAAGAATTCCTTATGAGGATGTTCTACACAATATTGAATCAAAATCATACATGAAAGGAGAAATGGTCTCTCCAGACACAATCATTGAAATTTGGTACCAAAATGAAAGGCCTGTTTATAAGCATACTTGGATAAGAGAAGATTAAATTTACATGACGTTATCAAATGTAAAAACAAATACGTGATTATTAAACCCATAAGCTTGATTTTTGGTTAAATAAATCATTCTTAATAAATTCGTTAAACTGAAATAGTGAGGGAATAATTTGTTCACTAAAAGCATAATAATGCCGATAGAAGAAATCGTTCTTATGATTAGTAAGAGAAAATGTAACGGTGTGTTTCTTAGGTAATAGTAAATGACTTGGATGGGGATTGTATCAATTCATAGAATAACCCGCCTCAAAAACTGGAAAAACTACATCCTTCCATTTCTTTTGGGTGTCATTTTTGCTTCGGTTTACATCTATGCCATACCTTTCGATACGACATGGCGGATTGCCGGATTGTTGATGCTTTCCATAACAGGCACTGCGGCTTATGGTTACCTGCTGAACAATATCTTTGACCTGGAAGAAGACCAGCGGGCAAGTAAGAGCAATTATACAGCGGGCATGTCAGCCTGGTCAAAAACAATGTATGCAATAACTTTCCTGCTGCTTGCTTTGGCTCCCTGGCTGTTTCTGCCTGTTACTTTCCTCAACTTTGGACTGTTCGTCCTACAGCTTGCACTGCTGGCTGCCTATTCCATTCCACCATCCAGGCTTAAACGTTTTGTGCATATTGGTGTGATTACCGATGCCCTCTACAACAGCCTCATCATGGTTTTTGTGATTGTATTAACGATTAAGGAGCACGCTGAAATACCGTCTAAAAACGAAGCCCTGATTTTAGTTGTTTTGATTGGCGTGTTGTTTCTTAAGGGACTGAGGGGCATCCTGCTCCACCAACTTGCCGACCGCAAAAACGACCTTAAGGCAGGCTTGAACACTTTTGTGTTATATTATGGCCCTCTTGCGACCAATAATGTAATTGTCAAGGTGATGCTTCCGATGGAATTGATTTTAAATATAATCCTAGTTTTTACACTCTCAGAAATGATCCCGGGCTTGCTTTGGTACTTCATTGCATTTCTGGTTTATAAAGTACTTACACTTAGATGCTGGAACATATGGTCGCTTTTAAAGTGGGATTACCGTTTTATGTTTTTATATACCTTAAATGATTGGTATGAAGAATGGTTACCATTGTATATGTTAGTATTATTAAGCATATGGGAAACTAATTTTGTTTTTGTCCTAATTCCATATGTGTTGATATTTCCGACTTACTTTTTAAAATTATATAAGGACATCCCAAATACTATAAAAAATTTCAACGATGATATCAAAAAGACAATACTGCAAGATTAAGAATTGTACACCTTAAACTTTCATGCTGTAAATGAGTAAACATTTAATATATAACATTCAGTTGGCCAAATCTGCTGTCCCCATCGTTCGAAAGCTTACGAATTTCTGGCACTTTCGCATTCAGCCAAAAAGTAATACAGGTGCCTCTCTCCATGATAATGCAACGATCAATGCTTACAACAGATCCCGTCCACTAGGCGCCCGGAATACTATTTGCTACGCCCCCTTCAAAAGCCTTTACTTCAGTCCCGAAGGCGAGGTTTATGCCTGTTGCTACAATCGCACAACAGTATTGGGCACATATCCTGAGCATACATTAAAGGAAATATGGCAAGGCTCAATAATCGAATCCCTGCGTACTGCACTGAAGGACAATGACCTGTCGAAAGGCTGTTTTCTATGCCTCACCCAGATGAAGGAAAAGACCTATAATACTGTTTTAGCCAGAGGTTTCGACAGCCTTCCCAAAGGAAAATACCCATCGCTCATTGAATTTGAAATGAGCAATACCTGTAACCTGGCCTGTGTGATGTGCGATGGAAATTATTCATCCATTATCAGAAAAGAAAGGGAAAAACTACCTCCACTAAAAAATCCCTATGATGATGCTTTCCTTACCCAACTTGAAGAATTTATCCCACACCTGAGCAAGGCAAAATTTATGGGTGGTGAACCATTTTTAATCCCCATCTACTATAAAATTTGGGAAATGATCATAAGCTTGAACCCAAATTGTATTATCTCGGTGCAAACCAATGGTACCATCTATAATAAACAGATCGAATCGCTCCTGAAACAAGGCAATTTTCACATCTCCGTTTCAGTGGATGCAATCAGTAAAGAGGTGTTCGACAACATCCGCCTGAGGGGTATTTTCGGAAAAGTCATGAACAACATCAAGCACTTTCGTGCATATTGCCATGATAGACGGACTCATTTTGGCATCGCAACCTGCCCCATGCAACAAAACTGGCACGAAATTCCCGACATCGTCAAGTATTGCAATGAATTGAAAGCACCAATATACATGAACAGGGTGTCGCAACCCTTACATAGTACTTTGATGAGCCTTGACTCAACAGCATTAACCCACATCCATCAAGCGTATTTGAAAGTTGAACTTCCGGCGGAAACAAGGATACAGCAAAGAAATAAAGTACAATTCATGGAACTTACTGAACAAATAGCCAACTGGGCTGAAAAAGCAAAAACCCATGAACAGTGGTTAAAAAGGCTGAACAATATGGATAATGAAGCCTTGAAATCAGATTTGTTCGATAAGTTAGCGCAATATATAAATGAAGCAGATCTGGAACAGACAAACCCAGCTGGGGTTAAAGCCGCGATGGATAAATTGGAACACTTACTTAGTCATTTCTCTTCACAGGATAAGTACAGAAGTTTTCTTTTTAAGCTGCATGAATTCAGTGCAGAAGATATTGTATTGGGGATCAATTATATTTCAGATGAATCTCTTCTTGCACAATTTGAAGCGTATTTACATAACAAATGAGTGTTCAATGTTATCTAATGGAAATCAATAAACACTAATGAAGCAGGCCAATCTAATCATCAACGGCCTCTGGATCGGCACCCGCCTTTCGCAAGTAGAACTGCTGTGCATCAAGTCATTTGTCCAAAACGGCCACTCCTTTGTGTTATGGGCTTACAATACACTCGAAAATGAGATTCCGCAAGGATGCATGGTTAGAGATGCGGGTGAGATTATTCCACGGGAACAGGTATTCACCTACAAAAACAAAAACCAGTTCGGCCACGGCAAAGGCAGCTATGCCGGCTTTTCGGATATTTTCCGCTATAAACTACTTTACGAGCACGGCGGCTGGTGGGCCGATATGGACATTACTTGTCTGAAACCATTGGATTTTGAAGCACCCTATGTGTTCCGCACCCATCACGACCTGAAGGTGGTGGGCAACATCATGAAGTGCCCGCCCAAAAGCGAGCTCATGCGCCGCTGCTATGAACAAGCCCTGACAGAGGTGGACGCCGACAACCGCGACTGGCACAAACCCATACAGATACTCAACGATGGCATTGAGGCATTAGGGCTGCAGCAGTATATCGTGGAAATGTCGAACCGGGATAGTTGGAACGACGTGCGCAAGTTGATTGCAGGCCAAAGAGCAATACCCAACAACTGGTATGTGATCCACTGGATAAACGAGGAGTGGCGTCGCCACGGCATTAACAAGGACTATGCAGGCAAGCATTCGGTGCTGCGCCGGCTTTATCAGCAATATGATGTGCCGCTGAAGAGGCTGGCAGCTTTCGAACGGTTCTCGAACCGGCTCAAGCTAACCTACGGACTTGCCGTCCTCAGGTATGCAAGCTCATGGCTGTGGGGGTTTGTTAGTGATCGGATGACTAATTCGACCCGCAATCTGTCATCCGATCACTAAGCCCACGCGTGCCGAGGAACCCGGATGGTGCTGCTCGATCACGAACGGTGCTCTCGACTCGCACCTGGCCACCCCGCAGGGCCGCTCGATCACCTTGGATTTCGCAACAATCGCGATCAATGTATAAATGGCAAAAGGGGACCGAGCAGCAGGTGGGGTGGCCATGCGGGTGTCGAGGGATCCGGAGTCATATATATAGTGCCTCAAACGAAGAACAAATAACCCAAAATACACAACATAAGGCGCTGAAAGCGCAGAAATGCTAGTATTTATCTGATTTGAGACAAAGCAATACTAAACTGGCAATTTACATTCGAAAATATTGATAGGCTGTATAATAATATGTTACCCATTAAAATCGTGCCGAACTGCATAATTAGGTTATTTGCCACTTTTTTCATATAGGCCGAAACAAAGCAAACTCAATAATAGTCAAGAATTGCTGATTTATCAACAGGTATTCGTTGAAAAATTCAACCTTTAAAAGCTTGATTTCTTCGTATTTTTGTCTCCAAGCTCGAGGCTGGATTCCGCTGATGATGAGCTTAGTGATCACAATGTTTAACTTTAATAAAAGGAGGTATGATCATGTCAGGTTAAGAAAAGTGTATCCAAAAACATATGTATGCTAATATTGATTAGCACTTTCCACATCCCCCGGGATGATTACAGCAGAAGCACTTAGTAGCTTCAAGAGAGTTTTTCAATTTTATATCAATTTAAATAATAACAAAAATGATATTATATCACTTAATTCAGAGGGTCAATCCACGGGATGTGGAAGGGCCGCGTAATTATTATGCCAACAAGCTGCCGCAAGGTGCTGTCAACGTCAGGCAACTGGCCAGGCAGATCAGCAGGGAAACCATGCTGGGCATTGTTGAAACCACTGCTGTGATCGAAGCCTTGCTTCAGGCAGTGCCAAATTTGCTGGCTGACGGCAAATCGGTTCAATTGGGTGAGTTTGGTTCTTTCCGCCTCCTGCTTTCGAGTGAGGGTGCAGAAAGCCCTGAAACATTCAATCAGTCCATGATTCTGGGCCCAAAACTCAAATTCCGTCCAGGGAGTGAGTTCCAGGAAAGGCTTAGGACTGTCAAATATTCCAGGGCCAACAACTCCTAGTTGTTACTCTTAATAACAAAAGGCGTGTCAAAACTACACGCCTTTTGTTTTATATGCAAATTTGTCTTACATTTTTTACTATTATTTATCAAATATTGAATGTAATTTGCAATAAAATTACACTAAACCTCCCTAAAGGAACCGTTAAACTCTAATTAATTTACACATTCCACCCTGTCCGGCAGAACAAAACGGGCATCTTCCCATTCCTTCATCCTGTATTAAAATAACTCCCGGAAATCTTGATCCTTCAACGCAGTGAAAGCATTTCATTGGTTTATCTCATTACTTGATTTGCAGTTGTTTAACAACCATAAAAATAAACCCCTGCTTATTGCAGCAGAAAGCAAGCCTTAAATGAGCATAAAAGGAGACGTTTATGCGCATATACCGATCGGTTTTAGCTCATCTTTTGAGGGGTATCTCTTGATTAAGCATTTTAGCAGCTTAGGAGCGGCACCGGATGGCGGTGCTCGATCACAAACGGTGCTCTCGACTCGCACCTGGCCACCCCGCAGAGCCGCTCGATCACCTTCGGGATTCCAATATACACGATTTTAGCAAATGTGCTCAATCACCTTCGGGTAGGCAATAACCGCCAAAAAAGGCAAAAGGTGATCGAGAGCACCGATCATCGCCGAGCAGGAGTCATCCGATCAGTAGAGTAAGCGAGCCATCCGATTAATAAAAATCTTGTTAATAAAGTTTTGCGTACATTAGCACCCCAACCATTCATCCATGCAGTTTTCTAAGGATCATCTCTATCATGTTTATAATCGCGGAAACCAATCGCAAAAGATCTTCTTCTCACGCGACAACTACTTGTTTTTCCTGCAGAAAATCGGCACATACTTCCTTCCTTATGCAGATATTCTTGCCTGGTGCCTGATGCCAAATCATTTTCATCTGATGGTATATGTGAGGCAGGTGGAGATGACATTTACAACTGACCTTGCCAGAAGCAAAAGTGCACAGGCTGGCAGTAAGCTTCCAAAAACCAACACCCGAACCCTCAACCAATCCATCTCTATCATACTTCGCTCTTATACCAGGGCCATACAAAAGCAGGAGCGCTTCACCGGAAGCCTTTTCCAGCAGCGCACCAAAGCCATTTGCCTCACTGAGACCAAAGGCGTGACGCCGGCATGGAAAAATCATCCATATGGAACCATCATCAACAATCCCGATCCAGAGAAAGAATACCCACAGCAATGCTTCCATTACATCCACCGCAACCCACAGGATGCCAGGCTGGTGAATCATCCAGCCGATTGGGAATTTTCATCTTACAGGGATTATGCCGGCTTACGCAACGGCAAGCTGATCAATCGGGAAAGGGCGGCGGAGTTTGGGTTGACGCTACACTGATCGGATGACTCCTGCTCGTCGATAATTAGTCATCCGATCAGTAGAGTGGAGTGGGTTACGGACACTCCGGCGACTCACATCCACTAGCATCCCGCACCCGTATGTCGTAATCGCCAGGCCCTAATCCTGTGAAGGTGTAAGGCGAAGCCTGCGGGCTGGTGTAGTTTTGGCCGTTGTCAATCGAAAACTCAAACGGTGCCGTGCCCTGGGTTACCGTTACGGTGATCTCACCATCATTGGCGCCAAAGCAGGAAATATCAGCATAGTCAACCGTGAATAAAATCTCGTCATAGACCGTGATAACTGCTGAGCCTGTAACGGTTGGAGCACAACCTTCATCATCTCCAACAAAAATATTGGTATTGTCATAGGTAATGCTGGAGCTGGGTGTAACCTGGAAAGTGAAGTCAAAGGGTTCTGTTCCTGTGATGTTATCATATAAGGTGCTTGGCATCACAAAGATAGACCACGGCTGATTACCTCCTGAAAGTGTGACAGTGATCGTAACAGTTTCACCACTGCAAATGGTTTCTGTACCACTTATTTCAGCTTCAAGCGGATCGGGTGCGTTGATATAGATCACCTGGCAGTCCTCATCCACATTGATGGTAGCGCTTCCTGTCAGGTCACCCGGTTCAGAGGTACACTGGCTGTCGAACATATCAGTAATGGAATAGGTGGTATTGGTAGGCGGGTAAACCACGGCGGGGAAGCTGCCGCTGCCATTGCCGGTGAAGGTACCCCCTCCGTTGTCCAGGTTAAGCTCCCAGTCACCCACGGCTGTTACGCTTAGTGTGAGTGTCACCGCCTGGCCCAGGCAGATGCTTCCGCTGCCACTGAGCACGGCCGTTGGCCTGGGCAGCACCACTATGCTTGTGAAACCTGAGAATTCAGCTGCGCATGATCCATTCTGCACCTCGGCACGGTAGTCCCAGGTGCCTGCTGATGCAGGTATTTCGGAGTGGGTGGTGGTTGCGTTAACAATATCGGCCCAGCCACCACCATCCAGCCTACGTTGCCATTTGTTTACAGTTCCGGTATGCCCGCTCAGCGTCATGGTGCCGGTGCTTTCGCCCAGGCAAATGGGGGTGTTGCCGCCACTCACGCTGCCACCCACGCTGTTGGCATTCACCGTAACGGTGGTATGGGCTGAAAAACCGGCTGCGCATACCCCGCTCTGTACTTCGGCGCGGTAGTCCCAGCTGCCCACGGATGAGGGCACCTCGCTGTAGGTGTCGTTGGTGTGGACAATATCCTGCCAGCCGCCACCATCCAGGCGCTTCTGCCAGCGCAGTATGCTGCCGGTGTATCCCCCCAGGGTGAGGGTACCGGTGTTTTCGGTGAGGCAGATGGTGGAGCCGCCACTTACGCTGCCTGCAACGGTTGCAGGGTCAACAGTGATGCTCACTGTGGTGGACACATCCGTGCACACCCCACTCTCAACCACCACACGGTACTCCCAGCTGCCATCTGAATCAGGTATTTCAGCATAGGTATCTGATGTGTGGCTGATGTCCTGCCAGCCGCCACCGTTAACTTGTTTCTGCCATTTCTCTATGCTGCCGGTATAGCCGCTTAAGGTCATATTGCCGGTGCTGCTGCCATCGCAGATAGGCGTGGTGCCTCCTGTGAGGCTGCCTCCATTGGCTGCTGCATCCACGGTGAGTATAACCGCATCGCTGGTAACGGGTGTTGGTGAACAACTTCCATTTACAACGACATCAATGCTAGCTCCATTTTCACTAAGTGATGGGTTGGTAATAGTTAGCGTTGAGCTATTCACATTACTATATGGTGGCGTTTCTGAAAGATCTATTCCGCCCTTCCTCCATTGGTAAGTCAGTCCAATGCCCGAAGCTGTTACACTTATGGTATTAACTCCCGCATCTTCACAAAATGCAGGTGGCGTCACAGGCTGAATAGTAATTTGCTGGCCATCAATCACCTCAATTGTACCGTTCGCTGTAGTACCTGTACATCCACCAGTAGGAGTTACAGTATAATTAAATATACCAGCTTCTGAGGGTGACCCGCTTATGGTAATCACCCCGGTTGATGCGTTAAAGCTACTACCAACCCCTGCCGGCAACCCTGTCACATTACCTCCATCTATATCTTCTCCTGAAAGTAAGTATGTAATATCAATTATGGGTGTGTCAATACATACAGTTTGATCATCAGTATCAACAGCCGAAGTAAGATTGTTTAAACAAACCCAGCTAACTGCCACATATCCATCAGCACCATTACCTGGATCCTCAGTAGAAAATGATCCGGCTCTGTAGCCTCCTCCACCGCCACCGCCAGGACCCGATCCTGCCAATCCAGACGTGTTGTTTGCTGCACCAGTCCCTCCGTTGCCACCACCAGATGGGGCAATGGCTCCATTTCTCTGGTTTGTAGTGGTGTTTAAAAAATTTCCTGCCAAGGCAGTACCTGCAGATGACCCACCACCGCCTCCAAAGCTGCCACCTGATCCTATTGCTCCATTACCTCCATTAAGTCTTAAATCACCAACCCCCAGACTTGCCAACCCTCCAGGACCGGGAGCGTTGGAGTTATCTGCTACGCTACCACCACCTTTGGCTAAAAGTATGGCGGTTGAACTAAACCATGAGTCACTGCCGGCAGCTGTCGAATTGCTTCCTGCTCCGGGAGTGGCAGTATGTAAATCACCTGGTGATACCGAAAGCAAGCTTCGCGAGTATGCACCTCCACCTCCTCCAGCCAGAGCTACGTTACTACCGGATGTCCTTTCACCACCCCTGCCTCCGCCACCCCAGGCTTCAACAGTAATAAGGCGCACACCATCCGGAACGATAAAAGTATAGGATACATTTGAACCGGTTGATCCTTGTGCCCTTACCTCCTGCAATCCAATCAAATAGTAAAGCAGAAAAAATGCGATTGTGATGTATAGACTACTATTTGTTTTCATATCTGTAATTTTTTTCAAAAATTGGTAATTGGTCTGGTTGTACATTAAGGTATCTCAGGCGACTCACACCCATTGGCATCCTTCACCCTGATGCGGTATTCGCCCTGTGCCAATCCACTAAAGGTGTTGGATATCTCGTAATTATTTCCGTTATCAATGGAATAGGTATAGGGGCCTGTGCCTCCACTGGCTGTGATGACGATCTGCCCGTCGCTGTTTTCAAAACAAGTGGCATCGGTTTTGGTGGCTGAGGCTGATATTGAAGGACATACCTCCCAGGTGATAACAACACGACCAGGAGCACCTAAGCCACCACTTCCACCAGATGAGCGACCACCGCCACCACCACCACCTGGAGCAATACCGTTTGAACCAGATTGGAATAGACCACCTCCAGCACCGCCATTACCACCGCCTGTTGGAGCGACAGCACCCGACTGGCCCGTAGCTGTTGTACCATTTGCTGAAGTACCAGCTGAGGAACCTCCTCCACCTCCATAACCGCCACCGAAAGTATCGTCACCATTAGCACCGTTCCCACCATTAAATACGGAGCCGGGATCACCTACACCCTGGCTGCTCAATCCACCACTAGCGCCTGTAGCGGTGCTGTTTGCCACACCATTACCGCCTTTAGCCAGAACTGTTGTTAAATCTATGAAATAGGAATCACCCCCATTTAATACTGTATTATTACCACCAGCACCCACCACAACTGTATAACTCTGGTTAGAGATGACAGGTATATTAATTCTTTTAGAATAAGCGCCACCGCCGCCACCGCCACCAGCTTCACCAAAAGCAGCTGACCCTCCACGTCCACCGCCACCCCAACATTCGACTGTAACACGTACAACATTATTAGGAACCTCAAAACTAAAGGTACCTGCACTACTAAATGTTTGGGTATTTTGGGCCTTGGCCTGGTATGCGCCAAAGCCTGTCAGGCATATAAACAACATCACAAGTCCGGCGGCGTTATGCATGATGCTGTTAAACACATTATGTGGGACTTGCTTGAGCATAAATGTTTTCATAGATTGGTATTTTTATAGAAATGTGGTTCTTGTTCCTTATAATCTTTATCCTGTAAAGTCAAATCTTTGATTGAAATTGAACAATATGGCCGTTCCCTACCACCATGGATCAGGATTAAATTGGATTGCTTTGTTTTTTCTAAAGAACAAAAGTATGGCAAATGCATTTTAAATGCAAGTGAATTCTTTATTGATAAATTCAATATTGAATACCAAAAAATAACCGGCTGCCACAAATATGGAGTTCGAACCTATTGATCCATCAGGTATGCTCATTTATTATCGCTGCACAAAATCAATGAAGATAACCGTCCGGCTTGGCAAATGCCGGCAATTTCGGAGGGCACTTGATTAGAGGCCTGTTTTTCATCCGGAAATTTAGTCAGGATGGACATTTGACATTGAAATGTTGTATATTTGTATACTGAACGGAAAAAATAACAAGTTTTTAACAAAATTAACAAACCGGATTGGAGCAAGACACGTAATTTTGGCGTCCGCGCATCGGTAAAGGTCATCAGGCTGATTTGAATCCGTTGTTGTGCGGGTGCTTTTGATGGCAATAAAATTTTGATGACCGGTGAACCAGTTCGACACAACCATATTAGCAGGCCAACCACCCACACCATATTTGCATTTGCAGTATAAAACTGCAATGGACAGGCTCCGTTGTGCCTTCCCGCCGGAACTGTGGCATGGCTTGCAGTGCATTGATCGCGATGATTTCATCCGCTTTATACTGCCGTCTAGCTTTAATACGATGCAATTATTTTTTAAACTTATAGAAACCCAACCCATTGAGCTATTCACTAAGGTATGGCCCATGAAGCAACGATAAGAAACGGATACATATCGCCCAACAACGGTAATACCATTATTCAAACCGTTATAACTACCCCTGTTTTTCGTGCTCAAAGAGGTGGAACGGTAAGTTTATTGCCTAATTCGATCATTTTATTATCAGGTAAGAAAACATTTAAATTATTATTACTTATAACATTCGTTTTTATTTGGTTGCCAAACGCATTCTCACAGGCAGGATCACGAATTGAAGATGGAGCAGGTTCATATCAAATCACCATCGAGCCTGGCGTTACCCAATTGACAATAAAAGCCTGGGGTGCAGGCGGTCGGGGAGGCAGCGGACCATCCAATGGCAAGGGCGGAGGCGGAGGCGGAGCTTATACTCTTGCTGTAATTCCAGTAATACCAGGTAATACTTATCATTTTCAGGTTGGTGCAGGGGGAAACAATACAACGATTGATGGTGGTGACACATGGTTTTCACCAACACTCAATGCAAATGATGCGGTGGCTCTGGCAAAAGGTGGTGGAGGTGTTAGTAACAGCCAGACTAGGGCGATGGGTGGCGATGCAGATGAAGGTATCGGGGATATTAGGTACAGTGGAGGCAGAGGAGCTAATGGAAGCGGATCTGAGGGAGGAGGAGGAGGCTCATCTGCTGGGCTTGATAATCATGGAAACTATACTTTTGATCAAACTACAAATGTAGGTGGTGGCGCACCAACCGGCGGAGGAAGCGGTGGGAACGGTGCTTCAAACTTATTTGGAAACAATGGAGCTTCTGGTTCATCACCTGGTGGAGGTGGAGGAGGAGGAAGAAATTCTGGGGCAGCTGGCGTTGGTGCACCCGGCAGAATAGAGATATATTGGTGTGATGCAGCAATTACCACCTTCAATGTGCAAGGTGGTGGCAGTTATTGTGATGGAGGTACACCACCATCTGTGGGCCTTAGCGGGTCGCAATTTAATGGTGTTTCTTATGAGCTATACCGGGATAATATACCTACCGGTCAGGTATTAAATGGAACAAACTCTGCTATTTCTTTTGGCCCACAAGCTTTAACAGGAGTCTATACGATCTGGGCTACATATGACAATGGCAATTGTACAAGCATTAGCGAGATGAATGGTTCTGTTATTGTTGATGCAGCTGTCGCCGCACACAATATTTTGCTTTCACAAGACGATGTGATTTGCCCAGGAGGGGATGTTACACTTAGTGTCACTGCTGAAGGCTCTTTGACATTTACTTACCAATGGCAATACAGACAAGATCCTAATCCATTTTGGTCAAATATTGGAGCTGATTCGCCTATTCATACTACAAGTGATATAGGATTTTATCGTGTTCGTGTTTATAGTGGTTGTCCTGTAGGTTTGCCAACAAATTCATGGCCAACATCAGATCCTGTAGAAGTAACAAATTATGCTACTTTAGTAGCTGGCACCCACAACACCACCCCCATTACCGCCTGCGCACCTTATATTCCAAACATGCTTGAAGTTACCGGCACATCAGGTGGTAAAGCCCCCTATACCTATCAATGGCAGGAGTATAACATTGGCTTGGGCATGTGGGAAGATATAATCGGTGAAAATAGCAGCACATTTGAGCCAGCTGAGCTAACAGTAGCCGGGGAGTATAGTTTCCGCTGTGTGGTTGGGGATGATTGTGGGGAGGAGGAAGTGACTGAGGAGAAAGTGATAACAATCATAGAAGACACTCCTGAAATAATACTGATATCTGACCCCGGCACAGATGATCAGCTTGTTTGCGAGGGGGAGGAAATAGAACCAATAATCTACGAAATTACTAATTATTTTGAAGGTTCTTCTTGGACAATCGATTGGACTCCTCCCCATAGTGCAGGGCCTTTTGAAATTTGGATAAATGATCCAGGTGGGGGAAGCATGGAGATTACACTGATTGGTAATCCTGTAGAAACAACAAATTATTTGTTAACTATAACAACTCCTTGTGGAGAAACAACTACATCTGGAACTATTACTGTTATTCAACCCATTACCCTCACCTGCCCCGAAGACATAATCATGTGCAGTAGCGATGGCAATATTGACCTAGCAACCTTGCCCGATGTGGACCCCCCCGGAGGCACCTTTTCAGGACCCGGGGTAACCAATAATATTTTCAATCCCAATGATGCCGGGGCAGGCAACCATCAAATCACCTATGAGTTTACGGAGCTGGTGGCGTATTGGAATTTTAATGGTTTAAATATCCCAACTGCCTCACCGCCTGGCAGTGGAGGTGTTCCAAATACGATTAATTCAGACCAGGGGAGTGGCTTAATTTCATTAACAAGTTGGACAGGTTTGGTTGATGATTTTGGTGGTAGTGACATCAATGCTATAGACCCAGACCCTGATGGTGTATCCTTATCTCTTACCAGTAGTGCAGGGAATAACTCATTTATTGAAATACAAACTTCATTAACCGGCTTGCAGAATCCGATAATAACCTTTGCAACACGAGGGACAAGCACTGGTTTTGATAGTGGTATATGGTCTTATAGTACCGATGGTGTAGATTTTACTAATATACCTGGAAATACAGCTACTACAAGTACCTCATATGCGCTTGCAACAGCAGATTTCACAGGGATAAGCGAGCTTACGAATGCAAGTACTGCATATTTCAGGTATACTTTAGATGGTGCAACAATTTCAGCAGGCAACAACCGCATTGACAACCTGCAGATCAACGCTCAACTTGCGTGCAGCAGTCCGTGTGATTTTTGGATTACGGTGAATCCATCGCCTAATCCGCCAACGAGCGGAGGAAACCAGGAAGAATGTGCCCAAGATCCAATACAAACACTTACTGCAACTGCCACCCCACCTGGCGGGGCTACAATAGAATGGTATGATGCAGCAGTTGGCGGTAGCCTTGTGGCTCCAACCTGGAATGAAATCGGGACCGTAACCTATTATGCTGCCTCCAAACAAGGTGAGTGTTACAGCATTGCCCGCACTCCTGTAACTCTGAGTATATATCCTTTACCGGAAGTAAATTGCCCTGATGACCTCCAAGTTTGTATCAACGATGCTGTGTTTCCTCTGGCTGGTGCCACACCACCAGGAGGAGTCTATAGTGGGCCGGGAGTAAATAGTGGCAATTTTAACCCCTCCATAGCAGGAGTTAACACGCACGAGATTACCTATACCTATGAAAACACCTCTCAATTAGTTGCTTATTGGAATTTTAATGGCTTGAATATTCCAAGTTCATCACCTCCGGGTAGTGGAGGAGCACCACTGAATATATCTGCTGATCAAGGGACGGGTACTATTTCGTTAAGCAACTGGACTGGTTTGGTTGATGATTTTACAGGAACTACCACCAACGCCTTGGGTCCTGATCTTGCAGGTGCCTCCCTCTCACTGATTGGTAGTTCAGGCAATGGCTCATACATACAAATACAAGCCTCAATGACAGGTCTTCAAGATCCGATCATAACCTTTGCCACACGAGGCACTACCACTGGCTTTACTGAAGGAATTTGGTCCTATAGCCTGAATGGAAGTACATTCACCGACATACCCGGAAGTACGGCTACCAACAATACCAATTGGTTTCTCGTCAAGGCAGATTTTTCAGGTATCACTGATTTGTACGACGCTCCAGTTGTCTATTTTAGATATACACTTGACGACAACAGCTCGGGCTCAGGCAACAACCGAATTGACAATTTGCAACTGAGGGCAGGGACGGGTTGCGAGGGCAGCTGCACCTTCAACATAACAGTTAATGACCTGCCTGTGGTCAACTGCCCGGCTGATATGCAGGTATGCATTGATGATCCTGCCTTTGCACTCGCGGGAGCTACTCCCGGTGGTGGCACTTACAGCGGCAGCGGCGTTACAGCAGGCAATTTTGATCCTTCAGCTGCCGGAGCAGGTACACATGAGATCACATACACCTATGCCGATGGCAATGGGTGCGAGAACAGCTGTACCTTCAACATAACAGTTAATGACCTGCCTGTGGTCAACTGCCCGGCTGATATGC
>CALAZZ010000110.1 GCA_937926515.1 uncultured Bacteroidales bacterium
TACTCACAGGAGGAAATATTGATTTGAATAAATTACCCTGGATTGCATCATGAGTATGGGAACCCTATACCTTATTCCATCTTTGCTGGGCGATACTGATCCTGATCAGGTATTGCCGGGTGGTACTATTGAACGTATGCGTATCATAGACCATTTTATTGTTGAGCAAGTTAGAACTGCCCGCCGCCTTTTAAGCAAAATAAATACATTAAAGCCAATCGACAGAATACAATTCTTTGAGCTTAATAAACATGCTTCAATCAAAGAGATTCAAACCTTCATTGAACCAATTTATAATGGTAATGATGTGGGGCTAATGTCAGAAGCCGGTACACCATGCATTGCCGACCCGGGTGCTGTAATCGTTGAAATGGCGCATGAAGCTGGTATTCGCGTAATTCCATTATCGGGCCCTAATTCGATAATTATGGCACTAATGGCTTCAGGCTTAAATGGCCAGTCATTTGCCTTTCATGGTTACCTGCCTATTCATAATGCTGCACGTGAAAAGGCCATAAAACATATCCAATCACTGAGTATACAGCTTCATCAGACTCAGATATTTATTGAAACACCATTTCGAAACAACCAGTTATTTGCGGCCTTGATCCGTGTTTGTAATCCTGGTATGTATCTGTGTATTGCGACCAATATTAGTCTGATTAACGAAAAGATCATAACACGCACTATTGAAGATTGGAAGAAATATAAACCTGACTTACACAAAAAACCTTCGGTTTTTCTGATAGGACACAAAAAAACCTTGTAAGGCCAGGCCAAAACAGGTTTTCGAATTTGATGCCCTGCTGATCAGTGCTGATGTCCATGAGGGCCATGAACGTGGCCGTGATCAATTTCCTCTGTTGTAGCTTCACGCACATCGATGATTTCACCTGAAAAGTGAAGATCCTGACCGGCTAGCGGATGATTAAAATCCATCTTAACAGACTGATCGGATACTTCCATCACGATACCATCCAGAGGATTCCCATTTTGGTCCTGCATGGTAATCTGGTTACCTATTTCAAGAAGACCATCCTCAATTTTACCATCCACAACAAAGATATTCTTATCCAGATCAAGTATTGCTTCCTTGGTAGGTTGACCATATGCCTCATCAGAATTGAGTTCAAAACTGAAATTATCTCCTGTTTGTAAGCCATTAAGGCTTTCTTCAAACTTCGGTAAAAGTCCACCTACACCAAATAAATATACAAACGGCCTGTCTTTTTCCACTTTCTGAATTAACTGCCCGCTGGCATCATTTTGCCTAAGTTCGTAAGTCAGGGTTACGACTTTTTTGTTTCCAACTTTCATATCATGTAATTTAGATTTGCAATTAGCTGAATATCAGCATTATTTTTTTTACAAAGGTAAAAAGAATTATTCACTTGGTTTTTTGTTGATTTATAAGGAGTTGCAAGCATACTTAAGGCTGTATAACAAAAGATCTTTAAAAAGGATTGTAAAATAATATGGTATGTGGCTAGAGTCATCCACAGCCCAAAAATCAATTTTGCTTTACAGTCATGATGTGATTTAATCGGCTGGCCATATCCGGATGACTATATTTGAAAAAAACATATAAAGGATGGGGGGTAAGGTTGCTCAGGTTTTCTTTGGTTAGATTACGCAAACCACTGATCAAAGCCTCGGCATACCCGGCTTTAGCCGTAAAAGCATCAGCTTCATATTCAAAACGACGACTCAACATATTGCTGAAAACTCCCATTATGAACGATATTGGGGTATAAAGCAAAACAAAGGCGAGCAAACCAATATGAAATGAATGATAATCAACGCCAAATGAGCCTGACAAACTCGTGACATCCAATGCCAAACCAAGGAGCAATAACATCATGCCCGTTTGAACAATGGAAACAAATAGTAGTTTTCGAATATGGCCGCATTTATAATGACCTGTTTCATGAGCTAATACAGCTATTACTTCATCTATGGCAAGCTTCTCGATTAGTGTATCAAACAGCACTATTCTTTTTTGCTTGCCGAACCCACTGAAATAGGCATTGGCCTTGTTACTGCGTCGCGAACCATCCATGACATAAATATCCTTTAACGGAAAACCTGTTTTGAGCGCAAATGCCTGTATTCTTTTTTTCAACTCACCATCCTCCAAGGGTGAAATTTTGTTAAACATTTTCGCAATAAAATGACTGCCATACCCTGAAAGGGCAAGTATGATCAAGCTCATTAATGCCCAGGCAGGTATCCAAAACCAAAATCCCAAGGCTTCCCAAGTTCCGATCAGCAATGTCAATGCAATCCCCCCAATAACCAGAGCTAACATCCAGGCTTTTATTTTATCAATAATAAAAGTCCCAATCGTAGTGTTATTAAAACCAAATTGCTCTTCGATCACAAATATT
>CALAZZ010000111.1 GCA_937926515.1 uncultured Bacteroidales bacterium
TTGCTACATAAAGGATTTATTTTGAAGATATGAGGAATAATATCAAGTCTTGGACCGACGAAAGTATGGTTGACTAGAGCCTTAAACAATTAGATGTTTTACAATCAGTACTTGTGAACAACCAACCTTGAAAGGAGGCCATTTGCTTGGTTAGGGATGGCCTCCTTTTGTTCCATCACATGATTGTTTTTACACAACAATGGCAGGTTTATACATGTCACTTAGGATCAACAAGTAGTCAGGTGAATAATCTGATACTTCTAAAGTTAGGTTAATGCATTATTTTCAAAACTAAATAAATGATTTTGAAGCTGTTCAATATCAAAACCACAATCGATGATTCCGGTAAAATAAGCTTTTATAATGGGTTCAAACTGAAGTGGGAACAACTGACAGCCAACATGGTTCCGAAGCTTCCATCAGGTACTGAAATCGTTTTTTCCCTGTCCATTAATGATGACGATATTTTAAATGGGAAAAACGGAATAGTATGGGCCACCTCACATAAAATGCAGGCCGAAATTATTCACAATGCATTGATGGCGCAACATATCGACTCAAAAATACTGAAACTTCAAAAAGAACATGAATCGCTTTATTTTTTAATGATCAGCAACAGCAAAGAGATTGAGGAGGTCATCAACTATATATGGAAGGCAGACAATGGACTTAGGCTTAAGCCCGATTGGTTTTACCCGGAGGGCGAACCCAACAAAAGTTTTGAAAAATGGCTCAACGGATAAACTGTTTAAGACGGAATTAGGAATATAACAACAATTGAAACCATGAAAAACAAAAAAATAACTTTTCTACTAATATTTATTCTTGCAACAATCATTTCATACTCGCAACATGATAATGGTTTATTAAAGGAAAAAGATGTGCCCTTGCTCATGCGAGATGGCCCTTTCGAATTTGAACTGTTCACCCTTGCAGATCAGCTTGCTTATTATCATCCTGAAAAATATGATCACTTCAGGAGTATTTATCCATCCTGGAGTATGACAGATGATGAAACTGCTTATCACGAATTTATATCTGATCCCAACTGGACCAGGAATGAATTTCAAACTACAGGATCATTTATTTATATCATCACGGAGGCCGAAACTGACCGGTTTTTAGGCAATTTGTATATCTATCCAAAAGCGAATAGTGATCATGATGCCGAAATTTATCTTTGGCTAAGTTCCGATGTAAATAATACTTATGAACCTTTACTTGAAGGAATGATAAAAACATGGCTTGCGATCGAATGGCCATTTCAGAAACCTGTATTTTACGGATGGGATGATACTGCGCAAACTAAGTGATGCTGTTTAGGGCATTAAACATGAGCGTTTTAAAGATCGTGAACTATTCGCGAAGCACCCAGGCAATCAAAATCTCCCAAAAAAACAACTGGAGCACCGTTTAGACAACTAAGCAGCTGCTGCAAGCCGAAATTGTAAACAATGCCCTCTTTGTACAAAACAACATATTGGACATATTGAAAAGAAAATTGGCTGATGTCACATTTCATTCCCTCAGATAAAGTTCAAATCTATCCGGTTGCTGATACTTGCTTTATCTGTCATTGGAGGTTTTATATGTTTATAGCACCTCATACTTGTTATTTAAGTTTTTAACTGGCAACAGGTACCTGAATATCAGTCCATGACACTAGAATGAATTTTTACTGTATTCAGAAGGACTGCATCCAAACTGTTTTTTGAATGCCCTCGAAAAATAGGCCTGGTCGTTGAATCCCAACCGATAACATATTTCAGCTATGGTGCCGGCTTTTTTTGTAAGCAAGTCAGCAGCTCTTTGCAAACGCATGGATCGTATCATTTGCCCTGATGGTTGCCCGATAATGGCATTCAGTTTGCGATTGAGTTGCGTAATACTCATATTCGTCATCTCGGCAAACATTTCGGATGTAAACTGAGCATCTTCAATATGCTTTTCAATGATGTTGATGGCTTTTTCCAGGAAGGCCTGATCCAGTGTTTTGCTGGTAACTTCCGAAGGCTTGATGATGCTGGCTTTGCTAAAACGCTTCCGCAATTGCTCGCGTTGTGTGATCAGATTCCTCACCCTGGCCTTCAGCTCCTTTGCACTGAATGGTTTGGTGATATAATCATCCACACCCGTTTCCAATCCTTCGATCTTATCATCAAGTGCTGCTTTTGCCGTTAACATGATGATCGGGATGTGGCTGGTAAGCTCATCACCACGAATGGCCTTACAAAATTGCTGGCCATCCATTTTAGGCATCATCACATCGGAGATAATGAGGTCAGGTATGGCTTCACGTGCAATGGGTATGGCTTCTTCTCCATTGCTGGCTTCGAGGATGGTATGTTCTTTTTCAAGTTGCTCACGAATGTAGGACCTGATATCGTCATGATCCTCAACAACAAGTATGATGTCGTTTTTTGTATTACCATGAACGGAACCGGATTTTACTAAAGAACTGGTATTTTGATCTTGGTTGTTTTCTGATGTTGATGAAGTAAACAGTTGCACATCAGTTGAATGATCTATAACTGTGGTTTTAGTTACGGCATTTGAAAGTGGAAATTTGAGTGTAAATGATGTCCCTTTGCCGTATTGGCTTTGCACATGAATGGAGCCGCCATGAAGTAAGACCAGTTCTTTAGCCAGAGCCAATCCTATACCAGTGCCTTCATATGATCTGGTGGTTGAGCTGTCTGCCTGGTAAAAACGATCGAAGATATGCGGGAGTTGTTCCGGAGTGATGCCTTCACCGGTATCATTTACACTGATCTCAACCAGGTTCTTATCTGTTGCGACGATCACAATACTTATGCTGCCACCGTTCGGTGTGAATTTAATTGCATTGGAAAGCAGGTTATAGAATATAATTTCCATCTTATCCGGATCGTACTGCACGGTGATGTTGTCCTTATCCGATTCAAACTTCAGGTGTATCTGTTGTGATACAGCCAATGATTCGAATGAAAAAAACAAGCTTTTCAGGAATGATACGATGTTGTGATCCTCTTGCCGCAAGTCAAGTTTGCCAACTTCTATCTTGGAGAGGTCCAGCAATTGATTGATCAATGTTAAAAGCCTCTTGGCATTTCTATTGGCCACCTGCAGCTTTACCTTTTCATCCGTATGAATATTCGTGCCCAATACACTGTCAATCTGTCCAAGGATAAGTGTAAGAGGTGTTCTGAATTCGTGCGATATGTTGGCAAAGAATTGTGATTTCAATTGATCCAGTTGCCGGAGTGTGCCAGATTCAACCATTTCCAGCTTGAGCTGGTTTTTAAGTTTAACTCGTTTCAGTTCATACTGCCTGATCAAATAAAGGGAACTGAAAAATATAAAGCCATAAATCAGGTAAGCCCACCAGGTACGCCACCAGGGTGGCAGAATAATCAGACTGATGGCGAGGCCCTCTTCATTCCATATGCCATCATTGTTGGATGCTTTCACCCTGAATACATATTTGCCGGGTGGGAGATTGGTGTATATGGCTTCTCTTCGGGAGCTGGAATAGATCCATTCCTTGCTGAAGTTTTCCAATTTATAGGCGTATTGATTTTTTTCAGGCATGGCATAATCGAGGGCAGCAAATTCAAAACCAATAATATCATCATCATGATTGAAAACCAACTCAGTGGTTTCGCTGATACTATTTTTCAATATTTCAGAACGAGTTGCAGGTGTGATTGTCTGATCACCGAGCCTCAGCCGGGTCAAAACCACCTCAGGCACAAAAGGGTTGTCAATGACCTGGTTAGGGTAAAAATAATTCAAACCATTAATGCCGCCAAAAAACATTTCTCCGCTTTTACTCCGGTAGAAGGCGCCCGTATTGAATTCATTGCTTTGCAAGCCGTCATGAACATCATAATTCCTGAATGATTCGGTTTCCGGATCAAAGCATGAGATTCCCTTGTTTGTGCTTAGCCACAGCTTGTTGTCATCATCATGTAAAATACCGTAAACTACATTGTTTGGCAAGCCATCATCTTCGGTATAATATTTAAAAGTACCCGCTTCGATATCAAAGCGGTTTAAGCCGCCATTGGTACCCACCCAAATAAATTTATCCGGTTCAACCGGATCTGCACAAAGTGATTTGATCAGGTTGTTGTTCAGGCTTGTGGGTTGTAACGGATCATTTTTAAATACGGTGAAGCTTTCATTATCCTCATTCAGCAGCATCAACCCATCTTTAGTTCCCAACCACATTCGCTTTTTTTTATCTTGTATGATAACGGGTCTAATATGCTCATTATATGTGGGATCCGTTTGATAGCGAACACAGTTAAATTGGCCTTTCTCCTGATCAGTTAGCTCGCAAAGGTAGTTCTCAGTCATCACAAATATATTGCCGTTGTCATGTTCAAACACCACAAATACTTCCTTTTGCGGCAGGCCTGATTCGTAAGCAGGATCATACCGGAACTGTTTTGAAGTTCCATTGATCAGATTGTATCGAAACAGGCCTTCGGTAGTAGCAGCCCAGAGATATTTTTCTTCTGTTGTGATCAACTTCCAGGCACCCGTATTTCCAAAAGCGTTGATGCTATCCGAAGATTTCTCAAAACTCTCAAGATGATTTTGTTGCCTGTCCCATCGATACAGCACATCGGATCCAATCCAAACATCACCTGTGTGATCCTCTACTAATGTCCTCAAACTAAACCCGGAAATACGTGAACCAGCATCCTCCTTTCTGGTAAGGAGATGAAACTTATGAAGTTTATGATCGTAAATGCTGATCCCCATACCCGTAGTGCCTACCCAGAGTATCCCTGTTTTATCAACAAATAAGCTCGAAATGCTATTGTAACTTATGGATTGGGGGTCCAGAGGATCATGCTTGAACGACTCGTAAGCTTCTGTTTTTGGGTCGAAGCGCATCAATTCGCCGGGGGTTGCAAGCCAAAGGAGACCTTCAGCGTCTTCAGCAATCTGAAAAATTGCGCCCCATCCAAAACGGAATACTTCATAATTATGGCGAAAAACTTCGTAGGAACCCGAATATTTGTCATATTTCACAACCCCACTCATGGTACCAAGCCACAAGGTTTTGTCGCTGGTTTCATAAATGATAGTGATGCCATCCTGCCCCTCAATTGGAGGTGCCTTGGGGTGGGTGGATATGATTTCCAGATAAGTGAACTGCCCGGTTTTGGTATCAAACTTTAACAGCCCTTCGGGTGTGGCCAACCATAGCAGTGGTCCGTCAGCATGGATGGAATTGATGTTGTTGCTGCTGATTGAATTGTCATGATTGGGCTCGTGGATGAAGTTGGTGACTATCCAGTTGTCTGGTTCCCCTTCTTTAAAAGTTAACTTAAACAAACCATCACCCCGGCTCCCCAACCAAATATTTCCTTCATCGTCTTCAGCAATGGCTTTTATTTCATACCGCTTTCGCAGATTGTTGTCAGCAGTTTCCAGGTTGATCCTTGTGAATTTACCTGTCATCCGGTCATAAATATTGACGCCTGCATCAATGGTGCCAACCCAAATGTAGCCGCGGCTGTCTTCGAAAAGCCTCGAAATGTAGTTAGCGGAAACAGTGGTGGAGTCAAATGGATTGTGCTGGTACACCACAAAACTGTAACCATCGTATCTGTTCAACCCATCTTTGGTGCCAAACCACATGAAGCCCCTGCTGTCCTGCATGATTGAAAAAACAGCATTTTGCGAAAGCCCATCGTTAATGCTCAGATGCCTGAACTTAATATCCTGGGCTGAAACCGGATTTGGAAAAATGATGGCAACCAAAAACAGGAGGCGAAGCATCACAAGCCCCCAATGCATTTTTTTTGGGAGAAAAAGGCCGGAACCAAGGCTTTTTTGATTTAGTAAATTATATATCAAGTACTTATATATGTTGTTGCCTGTAATTCCATGGAATTTCGTAGCTAGCAATGCAAGTGAATCATCCCAATTTGGCACTGCTTTATGTGCCAAATGTACTTGATTATTTTATTTTATTTAAATATTTCTTGCATTCTGAAACCATAAAGTCTCCCTGACTTCTTTCAAGAAGTTTCAAAATGTACGGTTTTACCTATCAATGCTACTGTGTCGGTTAAGTCGCAGAGGTTTTTAACATTTAAATCGGCCTGTCGTTAAACCGACAGACTCAATAATATTACTTCAAGAGTGATCAGTCGGTTAAACCTTAGGGGATGTTGTCTGGATGAAATTCATGCGTTTATCCGGAAAATCCAAGCGTTTAAACATCAAAACCCGGCGTTCACACATTTGGTTCATATTGGCCTGAATGTGGTTGTAATTTTACACTTGAAAACAACAACCATAGTTAAAACAATAATGAGACAGATGTCATGAAAACTTCAATCATCATTGCAATGTGCCTCCTCATGATGGGAGCCGTTGCTCAGAAACCGGCAATGCCTTCTGCACAACTCAGGACCCTGGATGGGGTTGTGGTTAACACCTCAGAGATTTTCTCTGTGGATGAAACCACTTTGCTTGTATTCTGGAGGTCGGAAGATGGCAAGTGCTGCGAAAACCTCGACCTGCTGCAGGAAGCCTGGAACGAACATCTTAAGAACAAAAATGTCAGGCTGGTAGCTGTATGTGTTGATGCAAGGGGGAGCTACAGCCATGTGAAGCCTCTGGTGAAGGGGAGGGGCTGGGATTTTGATGCCTACATTGACCTGAACGGTGATTTCAGGCGGAGCATGGGAGTGAACCTGCTGCCCTGCACCATACTGCTGGACGAAAAGCTAAACGTAATTTGCCGTCACGATGGCTTTTGCACCGGTGCAGCCGACATGATCTGCGAAAAGGTGGAGGCTTACCTGGCAGGCGGCGGTATGTTGGGTGAGTGAGGTACTTGAGATTACAACAAGCCGGCCTGGTTAAATTCCTATAGAATGTATAACTCAACTTCAAATTCGCGGGAAGATATGTCGCCCATTAAAAACGTTAATCCGGAAATTCCCGGCGTTCATCCATCAAAACCCGGCGTTCATACAATTAGCTCATCCTGACCTCCACAGCATCGTAATTTAGGGGTGCATTAACAAACCAATTATCCTTATTAAAAACAAAAAACGGAGGTTATCATGAAAAAAATTTTATTCAATGCTTTTATTAGCCTTTTAAGTCTGGCACTGGCTGCACAGACAAATGTGGTCAACACAACACATTATAGCCCTTCACTTGACCAGGAGAAACCGGTTAAAATTTATTTACCACCCGATTATTACAATAGTCCGACAGAGCATTATCCAGTGATATACTTTCTTCACGGGGCAACCGGTGATCAGAACTCTTATCCAACTGTAATCTCAAGGACTCAATTAATGATAAACAACGGAACAATTCATCCAGTAATTGTTGTATTTGCAAATGGCGCCTGCCCACCTTACTGGGGAAGCATGTATGCTAACTCGGAATTGTATGGAAATTATGAGGATTATATTGTCTTTGATTTGGTGGATTTCATTGATACCACAATCAGAACGATTACTGACCCTCAATACCGTTGTATAACAGGACATTCTATGGGAGGTGGTGGGGCAGCGAAAATGGCTATAAAACACCCGGAAAGATATCGAGGTTTTGCGAGCCATGCCGGTGTAATGAACATTGACACGACAATGGCCATCTGGCAGACTTTAGTTTTGCAAGAAAACGGAGGGGCTCCACCATATAATTATTCTTGGGGAGCAGGGACCTATACAAATTTTCTCATTACGGCAGCAGGTGCCTGGACCCCCAATCTGAATAACCCACCTTCATATGTTGATTTTCCTCTAAACAGTCAGGGAGAGGTGATTGATAACCTGTTCATAGAATGGAAGCAGCATGATAACTGCCATTTAGTCAAGCAGATTGATCTCACAGATCATTTGGGTATTTTCTTTTCCTGTGGTACCAATGATAGCCATCAGGTATATTCTTCGAATGAGCTGTTCCGAGACACACTTGACATGCTAGGTCTGCCATATAGGTTTCTTACTACTGCCGGTGGCCATAATTTATCTGTGATGATGATCGAAGCTGGAATGAAATTCCTTGATTCTCTGATGTTCTTTGAAGTGGGAACGGAAGAGAAATGGGATATTACTGTGAGAAGTTCTTTTCATATCTCTGTAAAGCCAAATCCATTATATGATTTTGCAACGATAGGTTTAGAATTGCTTCAGCATGAGTATGTGTATGTTCAAATCTTTGACATCAAGGGCCACAAGGTTGTCGAACTGCACAACGGCTACCTCCCAGCAGGGCAACAACAGTTTAGGTGGCATGCAGGCGATTTGCCCAAAGGAATGTATTTGTGCAGGGTGCAGGCGGGGAAGGAAACGAGAACGCATAAAATTGTCAAGAACTGATAAATCATAGAGCCTCTAACTGACTTTCTCTGTGTCTTTTGTGGTTTCTTTGAACATCTGTGTGCCAAAGTACAACAAAAAGATAATAACATAAAGCCAGCAAATAAGGCAAAGTGATTTTTAAAAAAAATACTGTTTGATATACTTTACAACGAATGGTGGCGATTTGCCAGGGCTTGAGTTGCTGCAGCATACATAATGTCCGGGAAGGCTTCAAATCTTAAATAATTGACAACTGAACACTCATAATGTCAGTTAGTTGAGAATATTTCTTAAATAAAATGGATGATGATTGCCGAAAAGCTGTCAATGTGGCGTATATTTGTAAGGGATTTTTCTCTTAAAAGGCAAATCCATTCAGAATCAGTTACAAACCAATCGGCAGCACAGTCACTACCAACCATGATCAAAGCCGTTGTTATTGTGCAGGACACGGATGCATTGCAGAAGACCACTGCGACGATTGCTTCAATGTGCACCAATGTGGAAATTGCCGGAAATTGTGACAGCATTACCACGGGTATTGCCCTCATTAACACACACCAGCCCGATCTTGTGATCCTCGAGGTGCAGCTGGCTGATGGCAGCGGTTTCGACCTGCTTAAACATTTTGAGTCACCTGATTTCAAAATCATTGTCATTTCATCCTATATGGAGTATGCTGTAAAGGCAATCAAATACAATTGTGTGGATTACCTGCTCAAGCCACTCGATGCAGAAGAGCTGGTAACAGCTGTGAACAAGGCCAGCGATCGGATTGGATTCGAAGAACGCATACAGCACGATCAGCTTAAAGATACCATCAAGTCATTGAACAAGGTAGAAAAGATCACATTGAAAACAAGTGATCAATTGCATTTGGTGCATATCTCTGATATCGTCCATGTGGAGGCTGATGGCAATTATTCCACTTTTTACCTGTGTGGAGGCAAAAAGCTGCTGGTGTCGAAACCTTTAGTGGAATTTGATAAGGTATTGATAGACAAGGGCTTTTTCAGGATACATAAATCATACCTGATCAACCTGAACCATATGCGCCATTTTGATAAAAAAGATGGTGGTTATGTGATGATGACAAATGGAATTGAAGTGCCGGTTGCCTCCCGGAAACGGGATTTACTTTTTGAGCTGTTCAGCGAGCAAGCTTAAAAACAGAATAGGAGTGCTTGGCGCTGAATTTATTGTTCTTGCTTGCACCAGTTGCAATTTGTTGCCAAAAAACCGAACCAAATGGAACAAAAAAACACAACCAACACAGCACAGGAAGCCACACTGCTGTATGCTGAGATTACTGGTTTTGACAAGCTTTCTACTGAAATTGGCTCAGAAAAAGCAAGCGAATTGTTCAATATATTCTTTGCAAAGGCCGATGAAATGGTCAGCCTGGCTGGCGGGTATGTGGAAAAATACATAGGATGGTGCATGGTGGCTGTTTTTGGAATTGAAAAGGCCTTGGGTAAGCATGCAAATAAAGCATTATCTGCCTCGCTTGAAATACGTGATCAATTCAATGAATTCTGCCGTGAGCAGCAGATTGAAGCCATTGCAGGACTGAAAATGGGTTTAAATACCGGCCCGGTGTCATTAGTAAGAATAGGAGCCGGCGAAAAACAAAGCCTCACCATCCTTGGCGAAACAGTTGAGAAGGCAAGCCGCATCAAAGACCTGGCAACCGAAGGAAAAATCCTTGCCGGACTCAGTTGCTTTGAAGCCGGAAAAGACAAATTCAGTTTTGTTGTCCTGGAACCCATCCCGCAACCCGGTAAAAAAGAAGTGCTGCACCTTTACGAGCTGATTGCTGCCAAACGAACAAGCGTGCATACCGAATCGGCGCGGCAGGTGGTATCGGCTATGGTGGGAAGGGATACAGAATATGATCTTTTACTGAAGCGCATCCGGAACCTGATGGATGGCAAAGGCTCTATTGTAACCATATCGGGCAAAGCAGGAATCGGCAAATCCCGGCTGATGGCAGAATTGCGCAGCACGGAACTTGTTCAAAAAGCCGCATTGTACGAAGGGCGGGCCTTTTCTGCCGGCCAGAACCTGAGTTATTACCCGCTCATCCAGATACTCAAATCGTGGGCAGGTATCCGCGAAGAGGACCATGCCGCCGAAGCGGTGCAGAAACTCGAACACCAGATCAGGCGCATGTTCACGGAACAGGCGGATGAGATCTTTCCCTTTATCGCCACCCTGATGGGTTATAAACTGAGCGGCAAGGCAAAGCAGCGTGTGCAAGGGATCGAAGGTGAGGCACTGGAAAAACTGATCCTGAAAAACCTGCGCGATATGCTTGCCCTGGCATCTGC
>CALAZZ010000112.1 GCA_937926515.1 uncultured Bacteroidales bacterium
TTTGGTTCCTGATGCTCATAATTCCAACCATGGTAATAAGCCGGATCAGTCCTGTGAAAGCCATCAGGTTTGCATAATTAAACCCGGGAGAAATTTTTATCCTTTTCGCCTGCTAAATAATTTTGTCAAACGTGTAAAAGAACGTTTCTCAAAGTTCCAGAAAAAAGTAAACTGCCCAAGGAGCACACCATAAAACAACAAAAGGATATGATAGGTAGGTAAAGTGATCCCTATGAATAGCAGTATCCTGTAATAAAACGGATGGTCACTTTCAATGCCCAAAAGTGAAAATATCCACGATTTGACAATCAGGATAGATGACCCTGTCAATGCAAAAACCAACATGATCAAAACGAACTGCCAAAGTGAGCTTACACCCCACTTTTTACGAAGCTTAACAAAATATGCTGCTACCTTGGCCATAATTAAAGTGCGGCAAAATTAATCTTTTCATTGTATCTTTACCTCAAACAATATTCCGAATGAAAAGCATACTCGAATACCTGAAACCACTGAGCGGGCTGATATTTTTCGGCTTTATGGCGTGGTACTTTTCCGATATACTTACATACATGATCATTGCAGCCGTGCTTTCGATGCTGGGCCGGCCCATGGTGAAATTTTTTATGATACTGCAATACAGGCAATTTAGGATAAATAAAACGATCGCATCGTTGCTCAGCTTGCTCAGCATGATTCTGATCTTTGTGATTATTGTACTATTCATAATACCCTTGATACAATTTCAGGCCAAAATGATTGCCCAGATCGATATTGCTGAGGTAATGTCTTACTTCAACAAACCAATTAATAATTTATATGCATTCCTGGTTTCGAATCACATCATTGAAGCTGATATGAGCCTGAGGGTGTATATTGAAGAGCAGCTCAACAAGCTGATTGAGTTTTTCCTGTTCACCAACTTTTTCACCAATGTGATCAGCACCACTGGTTCTATTCTGCTTGGTTTATTTATCGTGCTCTTTCTCACTTTCTTTTTTCTAAAAGAGGAAACCCTGCTCAAGGATATCATCCTGGTGATCACACCGGATAAATATAGCGAGGATATGAAAACCGTGCTCAGTGATTCCCGCCTACTGCTCACTCGCTATTTTCTGGGTATTTTGCTTGAGCTGTTTGCAATGATGACACTTATCACCATTGGGCTTAGTTTGTTTGGAGTGGAAAACGCAATCATCATTGGCACTTTAGGCGGTTTAATGAATATTATCCCATATCTGGGGCCCATAATTGGAGCAAGTATAGGTGTGGTGCTCGGCGTGATCTCTGTGCTTAGCCTGGGCCATTACGACCTGGTGATCACCACAGTTTTTATTATTATTGGAACCTTTGCCGCTGCCAATACCATAGACAACATCTTGCTGCAACCCTTGATCTATTCAAAAAGTGTTAAGGCGCATCCGATCGAAATATTTCTAGTGATTATCATGGCTGGGAAAATAGGCGGTATCGTTGGCATGATCATCGCTATTCCAACTTACACGGTGATACGCGTGGTGGCTCGTCAGTTTCTGAGTCAGTTAAAGTTTGTTAAAGCACTTACCGACAGTCTTAACGTGCAACATAAATCCATAGAGTCCATTGAACCTTCAAAAACTGCGAAAAAAGACAAAGAGGAAGGCTAAAATGAAATCCGGTAATCTGGCTGCATGCATCCAGTCCCTATATTGCTAAGAACAGCTAATAAGCTTTATAATAGGTATTTAATTATGATTAAATTTAGTTAAGGCCTAAGGATTATTAATTCAAGAAACTATTTTGCTCGTTCCAAAATGGTTGCCTGATCATAATTTTTAGAATGCTGTTTTTTGTTCTAAATAATTTTCAGAACCTCCTGAAATACTAGCCAATCCACTTTGAAAACCAGAAAAAAATTCATATCTTTGTTGAAATCGATTAATTATTAACCCTAAAAAAATCTATATTATGAGTAGTTCAGGATCAAAAATGATTATTTCTTTCGGTGCAGGACTTATCCTTGGAGCTGCAGCCGGCGCAGTTGCCGGTGTGTTGTTTGCCCCGGATAAAGGCACTGAAACAAGGAAGAAATTAAATGACAAAACCAAAAGTCTGAAAAAAGACTTGAATGAGAAGATCGAAAGCATCAGAGAAACGATAGAAAATAAACTGATGCAAAAAACTCCGATTGAGGAAACAGATAAAAAGACCGCCAAAAAGTAGCAGGTCATTGATCTCATTGCTGTAAATTATTTACAGTAAACTGAAACCATGTTTATAAAAACAGGTATAAAATCATAACAGGAAAGGTTTGCAGAAATATATAATAGCAAAACCTCATCCTGTTATGCCTGTGTAATCAACTTAAACTAAAGAAATGCTACAGGAAGAATTAGGCCGCCCCGTCAAAAACCTTGGTGAATCATTGCGAAACCATATAAACCTCCGAATAAATTATGCAGGCCTTACAATTGGCAAAAGCATTGCGGAATACACCTCAAGCCTTATCAATGTGCTTATTCTGGCAGGTATTTTTGCGATGATTATCCTGATGCTTTCCTTTGCCTTTGTGTTTTGGTATGCAAGTGCTATTGGTCCTTATCATCATGGATTCCTAATCATTTCACTTTTTTATATGCTTCTTGGGTTGATTATCTATCTCAACCGTAACAAATTCCTGCTCGACCCTTTGGTCAGAAAGATGTACAAAAAATCTTTTACCACTGATGTTGAACTTGAAAAAAGACTTGGCCCTATTAAAGGACTTAACGATCTGGTACATTATGAAGAAATCATGAAATTGCAATTGGAGCATAGTGAACTTGTAATCCAGCAACGGATGGAACAGATGTCTGAGGCCTATGCGCCACGTCAATTATTTAAAACGGTTATGGCCAGTGCCTTAACCTCAACCAACCTAATAGCAAAAATTGTAACGATTGTTTTGAAAGTCATCAGTGACAGGAAAGAACAGAAGGCACAAGAAGAACAATCAGAGGACTAAACTGTCATAATATCTTTCTCTTTAATTTCGAGCAACCTGTCAACCTCCCGGGTATATTTATCAGTTAATTCCTGTATATCATCAACCAAACGCTTGGCTTCATCCTCAGGCATTCCGTCCTTTTCAAGTTTCTTAGCTTCATCATTGGCTTGCCTGCGTGCATTCCGGATGCTGATCTTGGCATCTTCGGCCTCTGATTTGGATCGTTTAACCAGATCTTTGCGTCGCTCCTCTGTCAAAGGGGGCACGTTGATACGGATAATCTCTCCCTCATTTTGTGGATTAAACCCGAGGTTTGCCACAAGTATCGCTTTTTCTATGGCGCCTATGCTGCTCTTATCAAAAGGTTGTATAATAATTTGCCTGGGATCAGGGGTGTTGATGTTTGCAGTTTGCTCAATGGGTACAGTTGTACCATAATACTCCACCAAAACTCCATTTAACATGGCAGGGTTTGCTTTACCTGCCCTAAGTTTATTAAATTCCTTTTCCAGGTGATTGATTGCATTTCCCATTAGTTCTTCGGCTGATTCCAATACGAATTCGGCATCTTCTGTCATAATTTGGAGTGTTAAAGGTTTGACCTAACAAAAATAATGTTTTTTAAAATATCAAATAATAGCACTGATAATTGAAAATACAAGGCTTCATCTGAACGATCTACAAAGGTTCAAACAAACCCAAAATGCGGCTACTCTGCTTTTGTACAGTAAGTTTATGATCCAATTGACTAAACACTTGTCCATCAGGATTCCAAATGTAGCACCTCAACAACAACGGCCTTTTAGGTAAACGCAAGCCTGGTATCCGGTTTGCACTTATGAGGCGTTGCTTCTCCCCCGGTAGCAAATTATCTGTTAGAAGTTCGCCCGCCTGCCAATGTATCACTTCACCATTATCGGCATCTTTGATTTCGAATACAAGACGAACGTTATCCAAGGTATCATGAGCAGCTATCAATGCCGAAAACACAACATTATGGTAGTTCATATTGCGAATACTATCAAGAGGTAACTCCAGAAGCGGTCCATATATTCTGTTGCTGTCAAACCTCACTTCTCCATCGCTGAATGAATCATTTATGATGATCATCTCATGTCCCGTCCTATCTGCAACACCTTCTAAAGGCATCTTTGAAAGCAGGTAAAACTCAGCATTAAACCAGCTATGGTAATCTATGGTAAAAGGATAATGATCACGTGCAACTTCGACCCACTCGAGCCGGGCATAATCGGTCCAGGAGAATGCGAGGTAATCGTATTTTGATGAATCGCTTAATAAGGTGTGTAGATCCGCATATTGCTCTTGACCTGAAAAAAGAACCACTCCAGTCAGATCTTCCTTTTCAAGGTAAAATGCAGTCATATCCGGCGAAGCTGACCTGGTGACCATTAGCAATTCATTCCCATAGCTTGATTTGGCACGTGCATTCTCGATTGCAATCTGATCAAATCCCTGCTTATACATCATATCATAATGAGCCCGTTTATGTATCAAACCGAAAAGCCCGCTAAGGAGCAAAATGGATGTAATCAATAAATTGGCCGGCCATCGCTGCTCTCGGACAAATGAAGCCATTGCAAGCAACAAAAAGGGGAAGCCGAAATAAAGTGTGCTGAACTGCAATATAGGTACGCGATAAATTGAGTAGAAATAAGCAATCAGATAAGTTGCTGTAAACCAAAGTATGGCAATAAACCGAAAATAATTTTTACGTTTATTTTGTAATGAATTGTTAGAAATCAGGAGTAAAATAATAATAATTGAAATAACAACATATAAGCTATCAAAGTGGAAACCATACCACATAAATTCAATTAAAAAAGAGGGTTGAGGCTGTCCCAGCCAGCCCCCGATATCACCCCGGTTAAGCTGTTGCCAGAATATCGGAATATAGGGTGCGTATAATAGGAGGGAAAGCAAACCGGCAGATAAATAGGCTATCCGTTTGTGATTTGCGACCAGAAAAAGTCCGGTAATATAGATCAAGCCTGCTGCCAGCGTTGAAAAGGCGTGAACCAGTGCTGTAAGTGCAATTGATATCGAAAATAGCACCCATTCCCAGTGGTAAGACTTTTCTTTTTGTATGATCCGGGTCCATAAAAGCACCATCCAAAGCAAAACAAATAAGCCTGCGGCATAAGGCCTGGCCAGTTGGCTGTAAAACACAAAAAACTGCATGGAAGCCATCCATGATGCGGCTATCAGCCCTGCCGTTTCATTAAACCATAGTTTTCCGATTCGATAAAAGAGGTATACAGTGGCAATGCCCATCGCAGCAAAGGGCAATTTTACCCAAAACTCATCAAAGCCAACCAGTTTGACCCAAAGCCACAAAAAAACCTGCACAGCTGCAGGGTGAGCATCAGTGGCCACCCCTTGTTGGATTAAATGTTGGAATGAATCATAACCGGTACGAAACAGCGCACTGAATTCATCATGCATGAATGGTAGGTTACCAAAATTCCATAGTCGTGTACACGCTGCTGTTATAACCACCAATAATAGCGGGAGTCGCCTTATCACATTCCTGGTGAATATGTTTGTGGGCCAATGCACACTATCGGGTAATGATCGTCCCCACAGCCTCCCCTTTGAGCACCTTAGCCAGATTGCCTGTTTTATTCATATCGAACACCAGCACAGGCATATTGTTTTCATAGCAAAGGGTGAAAGCAGTCTGGTCCATAACCTTTAATTTCTCAGCAATGGCCTGATCAAAGCGCAGCGCATCATACTTCACTGCTTTCGGATCTTTCTCGGGATCGGCATTATAAACCCCATCCACTCGTGTGCCTTTCAAAATGATATCAGCCTCTATCTCAACGGCTCTGAGGGATGCTGCTGTATCAGTTGTGAAGAAAGGATTTCCGGTTCCGCCCGCAATGATTACAATGGTTCCTTTTTCGAGAAGATGTTTAGCTTTTCCGGCGCACATCGACTCAGCTATTCGGTCCACAGGAAGTCCCGATAGCAAAGCAGCCTTCACTTCCCTCCTATTGAGTGCGCCCTGTAAAGCCAAACTATTGATCAGAGTTGCCAGCATTCCCATATAATCACCTGCAACGCGGTCCATGCCATTGCTGGCACCTTGTAGTCCCCTGTAAATATTTCCTCCACCTATTACGACAGCGATTTGCGTACCTGTTTCCATAGCCTGTTCAATTTCCGATGCATATTGCTCAAGCCGATCAGGATCAATACCATATTGACCATTACCCATTAAAGCTTCCCCACTAAGTTTCAGTAGTACCCTTTTGTATTTCATACGATTAACGGCATTTAAAAAAATAAATAATAAAAGTACGATCATTCTTCAGCATTCCTTCTCAGCCGGCAGCTCCCTTCTGTTCGAACTACAAGGCTAATTTACAAAGTTATGTGATTTCAGGACGTCTTAGTTGCAATATTTATATAAATACCCTGAAAACTGTTTCAATTTGAGGGACAAAAAGCGATATATCCGGTGCAATTTGACATAGTATATTTATCCAATAATATAGTACCTTTACGTTAATCAAGGTATTGGCAGAAATATGAGATGAATATGTTGTAAGCTCAATCCCGGGTCAACCTACCAACTGTAACCAATATTTATGAAGTTGAGGATACCGTTATTTGTGTTGGATCCCATCAAGCTCAGTTCGATCGGACCAATGAAACTGTCGTAGCCTATTGTAAGACCAAAGCCTACTAGCAGTTTCGGTTCCTGGACCAACTGTTCTACTGTTGCTGAGATGTAACCCATGTCCAGTGTGGGTGTAAGATACAACCGCGGATACAACTTATATTGCCAGGCCAGACGTCCGGTTGCTGTGTAATGCCCGGTATGTTCAATAAACCTTAGACCAGAAAATGGGAAAAAGCCGTCAAACCATGATTTGTTGGTCTGTCCACCTAAAATAAACCAGTGTTGTGGTGCAGGCACCCTGTCATTCAGCGTAAAGCCCAAATTAAATGCCGGTCTTATGGTGTTTCTCTCGTTGATCTCTATACTGTGTTCATATCGCATTAAAAATATCAATGCATTTGAAAACAGTTCGTTGGCCCAATTATCCGAAATAGTGGTTACATATTTACCTTTCAGGTTGAACAAAATACCCCTGGTAGGAAAAGTCGGTCTGTTGTATGTATCCATTGACCATTCAGCAAAAAAATTAAGGTAACTGGCAAAAGAACCGAAGTCTGACTCGTTGATCTCTGTTCGAATTCTGCCATACTCAAACTCAAGGCCTGTTTTAACCTCCATAGTATTGTGCAGGTTGAAATACAAAAAAGCGTCTGTTTGGTAATGAAGTGCCCTGTACGATTCCATGATGCGTTTGCCGTAATACTCATTAAAATCAAGGCGCAGTCCGAGAAACGAAAATCCGAAGCCGGGTCTGTTGCCACGATCAACCAGGTAGGTTCCTTTCAGAAATGGGTTCTCGCCCAGGCTCAAATCCAGATAGAGTTTGGTACCCTTAAAAAAAAGATTTTTAAATGAGGCATTCATCAATAGCGACACTTTAAAATCAGAGTCGTAGTTTACACCGGCACCCAGCATCCCCATACTTGCTTCACGGGCATCAATAACCAGGTTAGCACCTTCTTCAACCGGTTCCAGGTGATAACGGATATACTCAAAGAAATTACTTCCATAAGCCCTTAAAATGGACTTTTCCAGTTCGTTGAGATGTATATAGCTACGTGGTGTAATATCAAGCACACCAACCAGGTAGGAACGTGTTTCATCCAATAATCCCTTGTAAACCACTGAAACTACAAATACTGAATCAAGCGGCCGTGCTTCAAGTGTTCGCTGAGGTCGTGCTTCAAATTGATTAAGCGAATCAGCCAGCTTTTTTAATTGTGGAAGCAGCTGTCGTGTAGCATCCTCTCCCCTATTGACAATGCTGTCATGATCATCGAAACTCATCATATCATATGAAAAGAGTTGCGGATGTATATAAATGTCTGTCAGCTCTATGGCGCTTCTATTTGTTCCTTCACGATAAAATGAGACAACCTGTTCCATGATCTTCACCATTGAGTTGAGGTCATCCCTCTGATGCAGGCTTCCTTGTACGTCCACACCAATTATGATATCAGCTCCCATATCTTTCACTTCCTTTACCGGAAAGTTATTGATCACTCCTCCATCCACAAGTATCATATCATCTTGTTCAAAGGGAGTAAAATAACTGGGGATCGACATGCTTGACCTGATGGCATGCGGCAATATTCCCTGATGCATCACGATATTGGATCCATCAACCAGATTCGTAGCATTGCACACAAAAGGTAGGGAGAGTTCAGAAAAATCCTGTATCATATACACAGGACTAGTGAGGCGTGAGAGGAGCATATCGATCAATTGGCCATTGTACAGGCCACGTCGCATCAACACCCTGCGACCCCTAATCGGAAAAGTAGCGATCAATCTGTCATTATTTCTTTTCTCCTCAATGGGAACAAATCGACGTGGAATACGGTCATTCATCAGAGCATTCCAATCCTGTGCGCGTACCATTGCAGCCATGGAATCAGGATGATAGCCTATTGCATACAGTCCGCCTACAATACTGCCCATACTTGTCCCTCCCACATAGTCAAACTGCAATCCTGCTTCTTCGAAAACTTTGAGAGCGCCTATATGGGCAAAGCCTTTGGCCCCGCCTCCACTTAGCACCAGGCCAAGCTTTGGACGCTCCGGACTATCCTGTTCCTGGGCATGCAGATCGATTATGAAATTGAAAAATAATAAGGTCAGAAAAAGCTTAAGGAGCTGAATAATTCGCTTTAAATTTGGTTTACGTCTATTTAAGCTCCGAATTGTCATATGCCGGCATTCAACTTGAAAGTTTATATTTATGCTGAGATGCGATCACATTTATGACAGGAATGCAATTGGCTTTAAACATCAGCTGTTACTTTACCATGACAGTTTTTATATTTTTTACCACTGCCACAAGGACATGGCTCATTACGACCCACTTTCTTTTCTGTCTTGATGGGTTGGGTCACCTCCTGATGTTGCGTGTTGCTATGTGCCTGAGCCAACAAATCGGTACGCTCTTCTTTCATTTTTGACCTATCAATACCACGGGCTTTTTGTGCCTCGCGCACATTTGCTGGATCTTGCACAGGGATATCGGCCCGCATCAGGAATGAGATCACTTCCTTATTGATCTTGTTCACCATGGTTTTGAACAATTCAAATGACTCAAACTTATAGATCAGGAGCGGGTCTTTCTGTTCATAAGTGGCATTTTGCACAGATTGTTTAAGGTCATCCAGCTCGCGCAGATGTTCTTTCCATGAGTCATCAATAAGCGCCAGGGTAATACCTTTTTCAATGGCAAGCGTCACCTCACGTGCACCATGATCATATGCTTTTTTAAGGTTAACAACCACCTGCATGGCTTTTTTACCATCGGTAATAGGAATGGCAATATTCTCATAACGTGTCTGCTTTTCATACACATCGCGGATCACGGGCATTGTCTTTTCACCTATGCGGCTTGCCTTATCCCTGTATCCTGCCATAGCTTTTTCAAAGACAAGATCGCTGAGCTCTTCAATACTGGATTCAAAAAACAATTCCTCGTCAAAAGGAGGCTCAATACCCATATTTCGGATAAGGTCCAATTGCAAGCCTTCAAAATCACGTAAGTCCTGAAACTCCGAAATGATATTTTCACCCAGGTCATAGATCATATTTGAGATGTCGACCGATAATCTTTCACCAAACAGTGCATGTTTGCGTTTTTTATAGATCACTTCACGCTGTGCATTCATCACATCATCGTATTCCAACAGACGTTTACGAATACCAAAATTATTCTCCTCCACTTTGCGTTGGGCACGTTCTATTGATTTGGTGATCATCGAATGCTGTATCACCTCTCCTTCCTTCAATCCAAGCCTGTCCATCAGTCCGGCAATTCGACCTGAACCGAACATGCGCATCAGGTCATCTTCGAGCGAGACAAAAAACTGCGAACTACCGGGGTCACCCTGACGTCCGGCACGTCCACGCAGCTGCCTGTCAACTCGTCGCGAATCATGGCGCTCTGTACCTATTATGGCAAGTCCGCCGGCATCTTTCACACCGGGGCCTAATTTGATGTCTGTACCACGTCCGGCCATATTCGTTGCAATGGTCACCACACCCGGATTCCCGGCCTCCTTAACTACCTGGGCCTCTTTCTGGTGAAGTTTGGCATTGAGCACATTATGATCGATCCCTTTGCGTTTTAGCATGCGGCTAAGCAACTCTGAAGTTTCAACAGAAGTTGTGCCGACAAGCACGGGACGTTTGTTGATCACCAGATCCTCGATCTCATCAATGACCGCATTGAATTTCTCACGCTTGGTTCGGTAAACCAGATCTTCACGATCGTTTCGGGAAATTGGCTTGTTGGTTGGAATGACCACCACTTCCATTTTATAGATATCCCAAAACTCACCGGCTTCGGTTTCGGCTGTTCCGGTCATACCTGCAAGCTTGTGGTACATTCTGAAATAATTCTGAAGCGTGATCGTGGCATAGGTCTGCGTTGCTGCCTCCACTTTGACGTTCTCCTTCGCCTCAATAGCCTGGTGCAGGCCATCAGAATACCTGCGGCCCTCCATAATACGACCGGTTTGCTCATCCACAATCTTGATCTTGTTCTCCATGATCACATACTCCACATCCTTCTCGAACAAGGTGTAGGCTTTCAAAAGCTGATGTACAGTATGCAGTCGCTCAGACTTGATGGAGAAGTTGCGAATCATCTCGCTTTTTTTCTCCAGTAATTTCTGTTCCGGCAAGTCCATCTTCTCCATATCAGCTATCTCAGCGCCAATATCAGGAAGAATAAAAAAATCGGGTTCATTATATGATTCGGTCAGCAGGTCAATGCCTTTGTCAGTAAGCTCAACAGAATTGTTTTTTTCATCTATAACGAAAAATAGTTCGTCATCAATGATATGCATATTCTTCCCCTTTTCCTGCAAGTAAAAACTTTCTGTTTTTTGCATCAGGCTCTTCATTCCTTCTTCACTCAGGAATTTGATCAAGGGCGTGCTTTTGGGAAGTCCATGATAAGCTCTAAGAAGCAGTTCGCCCCCACGCTTCATATCTTTTTCGCTGGCATCAGCTTTCAGTATCTTTTTTGCTTCGGCCAAAATGCCGTTTACCAGACTACGCTGTGCATTGAATAATTTGGTCACATCCGGCTTAAGCACATCGAACTCCTGATTATCGCCTTTAGGTGTTGGGCCACTTATGATCAAGGGTGTTCTTGCATCGTCAATCAGCACGGAGTCCACCTCATCTACAATGGTATAATGATGCTTGCGTTGCACAAGTTCATCGGGATTGCTTGTCATATTGTCACGCAAGTAATCAAAGCCAAATTCGTTATTGGTGCCGTAGGTGATGTCAGCCAGGTAGGCCTTGCGCCGTTCGGGCGAATTGGGTTGATGCTTGTCAATGCAGTCTACCGTGAGTCCCAGGAACTCATAAATAACACCCATCCATTCGGAGTCACGCTTGGCAAGGTAGTCGTTCACTGTAACAATATGAACTCCTTTGCCTGGAAGGGCATTAAGGTATACAGGCAGTGTGGCTACCAAGGTTTTACCTTCACCGGTTGCCATCTCTGCAATTTTACCCTGGTGCAGCACAATACCACCGATAAGCTGCACATCATAGTGTACCATATCCCATGTGATGGTGTTTCCACCGGCCACCCATGAATTGCGGTAATATGCTTTATCTCCACGCACATTCACATGATCGCGGCTTGCTGCAAAGGCACGATCGCGGTCATTTGCCGCTACCTCAACTTCTGTATTCTCCTTGAAGCGCCGTGCAGCTTCTCGCACTACTGAAAAGGCTTCAGGAAGGATCTCATTGAGCATTTCCTCAGTTTTCTCATACTGAAGTTTCTCCAGCTTATCTACCTGTTCATAGAGCTTTTCCTTTTCATCGGGCTCCATATCCGGTTGCGATTCGATGCTGGCTTTTATCTGGCTGATCTCATCCGTTTCATCCTGAATATTATTTTGGATCCGCTCCCTGAATTCTTGGGTTTTTTGCCTAAGGGCATCATTATCCAGAGTTTGAATGTGCTTGTATGCTTCTAAGGTCTGCTGGAGTATGGGGTTGATCGCTTTGAGGTCGCGCTTGGACTTGTCGCCGAGTAACTTTTTCAGTAAACTAAACATATGATGTTAAATCTTTAATGATCGGTTCTATCAATAATTATACCCTTATTGAATCATCATGACAGTGCATTGATTCCGGTGTGGTTGTTTTTCTACCACAAAAGTACTGCAATTTCCATAAAAGGCTAAACTCATTGATCTTAATAGTTCTTAATGTATTGATCTATTGATCGGTATTATTTTATGCCCGGCTTGTACTTTGTTGTAGTCCTACTCCACGGATAAAAGCCTGTTCATGTGGTATTCCAGATGTCTGTCAGGACCGGGTGCAGGTATCATACCTACTGCATTTCCCGGCAATAGTATTACGAACTCCGGAAAAGTTCTGACCTGGTAATGCTCCAGCAATAAAATATGTTGGGAAATGTTAAGCAGGGGCCAACTTAAGCCATTGTTATCAAAAAAAAGTGAGACCTCATCAAATGAATCAGCAGTGGATAGGGTAACAAAATAATATCGATCCTGATATCTTTGCCAAATTGACTCCAGATCAAGCATTGCATTCTCACATATGATGCAATCCTTAGTGATAAAACTAATTACGACAGGTTTATCTTTAAGATCTCGCAGATCAACCGGTTCACCTATGGATGAATCAAGCTTGAACAGTGGAGCCGGGGTGCCAAATGCCAATATTTTGCTTTGTTTTATCAGGTTTGCTGCTATTGCCCTATGTTCAGAATAAAGGCTCTTTTCTGCAATATATGACAAAACTCTTTCAATACTTGCTGGCTCAAACAATCGGGAAACAAATAAATCATGAAGATTCAACATGGTGACCAGGTCCCTGAATCTACTGTCATGCCTCAGTTGCAAATCTGTTTTCATCAGGCTGTCAAGTGCCTGATATCCGCTATTAATGATTTGTTGAAGATCAGCTTGAGAAACCGAACGCATGGTTCGTAAAAAACCACTGTATAGCTCTTTAGCCAGGCTCATGTATTCAATATTATCATAAAGAACCTCTTTGTTAATGAAGTAATTCTCGATGATAAATTGTGGGCTTCTGTTGCGTGATGCCAGTTCCAGTGCGGCTAGCTTATAAGTAATGTATTCATTAACATAGTCATGTGCCGGCTCGACTATGCGTAGACTCAACTCTGTCTTCAAACTATCAATTAAGTCATGCCGGATTCCACGGTAAAGGACATTGAAATATTGAAGTAGAAAAGTATTATAAACAAGGTTTATTTCGTGTATCTGCTTCATGAAACCTCGATCATCTGTTGAAATCACCTCAATATGCAGTGGCTCTTTTTCGAAGAATGATTCAGGTTCTTCGGGCTCTCTGGCTGACACAAACAGCTCGTATCTCTTTCCCGGCATAATGAATAATTCTCCCCTGTCAATTCCAAATGCGATGCTTGCATTTCTGACCCGGTCAAGTGGAGCTTCAAAGCTGAACCGGCCTTCATCATCGCTCATGGAGATTGCAATGGTGGACTCGTGGAATGAGATCAAATCATCCTGTACAATCAATCGAATCAAAGTACCGCCATAATTAGATTGGCCACTGATTTTCACTTTTTGGGCAAATGAAAAGGGCGAATTGAGTAAAAAAATGAAAATGATTACTAAAATATTTGATGCAGCAGGAAAAGTCATAATTACAAATTTCCGTATATCCTTAATCATGCTTAACGGAAATTGACGTGTCATATTGTCAGGTCAACACCAACCGGAACAAATTGCTGGGCATCACCACCATTGCGCACGATGTCTCTTATAATCGAAGAGGTAATAGGAGTTAATTCAGGAGTTGTGAGTAAAAAAACTGTATCAATTTCAGGCAGCAACCTTTTGTTTACCTGTCCAATACCTCGCTCAAACTCAAAATCTGCCGATGTGCGCAACCCCCGTAAAATATATCGCGCCCCTACTTCCCTGCAGAAATCTACTGTGAGTCCTTCATAAACAGCCACACTAATGTTTGGATAAGCCTGAAAAACATGCTTTATCCAGGCTTTACGCTTTTCAATGGAAAAGTAATACTGCTTTAAAGCATTGTTGCCAATGGCCATAATTATTTCGTCGAACATAGGCAGTGCCCTCAGAACCAGTGATTCATGCCCTAGTGTAATTGGGTCAAAGGAGCCCGGAAATACGGCGATTTTCTTTTGCATAACAAAAACAGAATTAAATACGGACAAATCTAAGGAATTCTTTTACCAGAATAACATGAATATGTACAAGACATTTACAATTTTAAGAAATATCACCGAGGCCATCGAGGACGGGGCTTATGGATTCATTGATTGATCGGTATGATGCCGATAAGTAATTGTTTACTTCCGAAATCTTGACCCAGCGTGCATTGGAGATACCCTCATCCTGCTCCGGAAGTAAATCTTGATTTGAATCAGCCCGCATCAGGTACCAGTTGTTTTTCTTGATGTAATAAGCCCCTCTCAGAACATACATATGCCAGCTTACTGTCAAGGGTTGTGCCAATTGCAACCCTTTAAGTCCTGTTTCTTCCTCCACTTCACGCAGGGCACATTGTTCCCTTGTTTCGCCCGGATCAATATGACCTTTAGGCAGATCCCACTTGTCATTGCGATAAATAAACAATACTCGTTTCAGTTGATCAAACACTACCCCTCCGGCAGTTTCAGCCTGCTGAAATAGTGAGAGGAAATGTTGGAAGGCCTCTGCTTGTCTGCCGTGGCATATCAAATAGATGTCATACGACTTATCCTTTTCTTTAAAGCATCGCGAAAGCATTTCAATTTGCTTTTGACTTCGATAACTATATATTTGAAAAGCAGTTATGGCAGGTAGCTCCTCAAGATTTGCAATGAATGCAAAGAGTCGGTCGTCGTAAAAAACTTTATACATTTGCTCAATGAATAACTCCAGACAAGTGCAGGACAAGCTCGCCGGATTTCTATTGCAAATTAAGGCAATTAAACTAAATGTTCAAAAACCTTTTACTTGGGCATCGGGAATTCGTAGCCCCATCTATTGCGACAATAGGATTACCCTGTCGTACCCTGAAATAAGAGACTATATTAAAGATCAGTTTATCGCATTAATAAAAGAAAAATATGGCCAACCTGACCTGATTGCAGGAGTAGCCACAGGTGGCATAGCTCAAGGGGCACTGATTGCCGATGCACTTAAACTCCCATTCGTTTATGTAAGGAGTAGTAAAAAAACGCACGGCCTTAGCAATCAGATCGAAGGTATCGTAGAACCAGGACAGCGTGTGGTTGTGATCGAGGACCTGGTCTCAACCGGTGGAAGCAGCCTTCATTCGGTCCAGGCCTTGCGTGATTCGGGCGCAAAAGTAACAGGGATGTGTGCCATATTTACTTATGGACTTGAAGAAGCAAAAAACAATTTCATGGCAGCAAATTGCACACTAAATACCCTTACTGATATACATGCGCTTTTGGAGCAAGCAATGACTCAGAAATATATTACCACTGAGGAATTGCGATCCATACGTGAATGGCACAAAAATCCTGTTAATTGGCAGCAGGAATGATTCGTTTATTAATGATCATCAGTAAATTCTTTCACAAACCCTAAACTAAAATATATGGAATTCACCAGTGAATGGACCAATATAAACGCCCCGGCAGAGGAAGTCTTTGCATTCGCTTCAGATCTGAATAATTTGGGAAGCTTGATGCCCGAACAGGTTGAGAACTGGAAAGCCACAACGGACACTTGCTCATTTACCATAAAAGGTATGGCAGACCTGAGAATGCGGGTTACAAGTAGAATTCCGCATACTTATATTGGATTGGACCCTGAGGGTAAAACACCTGTTGATTTCAGGCTTGAGCTTGATTTCAGACCTGCCGGTGAGCAGAGCGAGGCACGTGTGAAACTTGAGGCCCATCTTAATCCGATGCTTGCCATGATGGCCAAACGTCCGCTGCAGAATCTGGTTCACATCATGGCACAAAAGCTAAGCCATGTGGATTTTTGATTTTTTACCTGAAGATCAATTGTTTCAGGCCGAAGCATCTTAGCTCGCCTGAATCCACTTCAAGGATAAGATGTCCATACTGATTCACATTTACGATACGTGCATCGAACGTCCTTCCCTCACCCTGAAATCTTGTTTGTTGCCCAAAACGATAAAGTGACCGAAGGTAATCCTGATCGATCGTTTCGCTATGTTTCCCGTTCAGTAACTCTTCGAGGCGGCCAGATAAGCTTAAACATATCCGATCCAGCAAGTGATCACGGTCAGTATCTTTGCCTGTGATCTGTTTCACCGACACCGGATTGGGCAAGTCAGCAGGAAACTGAGTTTGATTCACATTCAAACCAATGCCAATGATCGAGTTTGTTATCGTATTTCCAGCTATGATGTTGCTGATCAGTATCCCGCCCACTTTTTTTGCATCTATATAAATATCATTAGGCCATTTGATGGTGATATTGGCCTTTGGAAGCAACGCTTTTAAAGCATCATGCACGCCCAATGAGACTGCCTTTGTTAGCATGAACTGATTCGATGCCCCCAGCCTCTCAGGCCTGACAACGAGGCTAAAAAGTATATTCTTGCCTTTTTCGCTATGCCACGAATTGGTATCCAGTCCTTTACCAGATGTTTGGTAATCAGTTGAAATTATGACATTGGTAAGATCCTCTCCCATGTTGTACATTTCATGGGCTACCAGATTGGTGGAGCTGCACTCGGCAAGGTGGATACGTTTGAAAGGCATGAAACAGGCCACGGATTAATGCTTATTGACTGCGAAGCAAAAGTAGTAAAGTATCAGTAGCGTAATGAAACTGGAAATACTTAAGTAAGGAATAAACGACAATTTCAGCGGTTAATAATATCAAAAGTTCTTCCTGTTTACGAATCCTGTATAGGTAATTTGCTCATGTCTTAAATATGACAGTTTAACCAGTCAGTTTTAATGAAATCTGTCGAGTTGACTGTTAAAAATTCAATTATTTCCGATAGTTTAGCCGCTCCAACTCCTGCAGGTCAAAAGCCAGGTTCATTTCTAAGAACATAGAACGGGCTTTATTAAGGTATTCGATTCCGCTCAGTCCGTTTACCTTTGTGGTGCTGCCATTGGATGAAATGCGTTTGCCCAGCTCAAAGTAGGTGCGTGAAAGCTCAAGTCTGCCATTTGCCCGGTTAGCTTCGGTGATGGATTTCGTATAATGGTTGATGGCCATTTTCTTGTGCCCTATCATCCACATCACATTGCCCATAATACGCTGTGATTCAATCAGGTTGTTGGGAACCATCTTCGAATTTTTGATAGCCAATTGGCAGGTTTTAAGAAGCTGCCGGCGCAACTCGCTGTCTTCGGGGTTTCTTTTCAGTTCCTCAACCAACACATAGGCTTTGGCAAGAAACCAGGTGCTATACCATATCTTGATTTTTTTTAGAGGTTCTTTAAGTTTTTCAACCTTTTTCAGTTCCGCTTTAGCTGTTTCGAGATCATCCGTGAGGGCAGCATGCATGGTCCGCATAGAATGTATGATCTGCAACATGGCCAGGTGGCCTGTCTTTATTGTAGAAGCTAATCCTTCTGAAGTAAGGGTTTCAAATTGGTCGAACTTGCGGAACTTCAGCAGCGCAACCGATTTCAAGCGATAATACTGTGCCATGGTGTGATGGCTTTCAAAATCCTCACCCACGGCTTTCATTTTCCTGAGGTTTTCAAAAGTTTCTACCTCCAGGCCAAGCTCAATGGAAATGAAGCTGCTGAACAAAAGGTAAACGGTAAGGTTGAAAAGATCACCCCTTTTCCTGGCCGAATCATACAATTCATCAATCCGGGAATCCGGCTTCCAGTTGCCGGCCAGGAATTGATGCATTTTGCTGTAAGTGTAATGCTCCATCTGAACAAATGGTGTGGTTTGTTCAAGGTTCTTTTTGCTCAAATCCAGCAGCTTTTGGGCAACGGCCAGCGAAATGCCGGTCCAGTTAAAGAAGATGCTGTAGGCAGCAAGCGTGGCCTGCCCGTATTCATTCGAGGAAAACCTGAATCGGGAATAATACCTGAAAGTGTGCAGGGTTTGCCCGAACCATCGCTTTGAATCGTAGGAATAAAGGGCTTTTCCATTGAAATACAGGATCTGTAGCAACCATTTGTCAAGATCGTTTGCTACCATCTTGAACCTGGTGCCGGGAAATCTGACATAAAGCAATATGGATAGGAGGTTAGATATTTTGGATAATGATTGCTTAAGCTTACTTGTGGGCGGAGCTATGTCGTAGTGTTTCAACACTTTCTCGTAATAGTTGATGGCTTCCCGGTTCTTTCCTCCTAGTTGATAGGCATTGCCCAGCTTGCCATAAAACCTGGTAACTTTCACCGGGTCAGGTTCATCACCGGAGTTTTTCAGGTAGGTTTTGAAAGCTTCCTGATAGAAGTCGGCCGCTTCGGTCCATGCAGCAGATTTCATGGATTCATCACCGGCCTTGATCATATGTTCCTCAGCTTTCATCAGGTTCCCTGCCCTGCTATAGTGCATGGCCAGGGTTCCAAAGAATTCGTTGATCCTTTCGGGAAAGACCTTCTCAATGGACTCGGCAATTTTCATGTGCAATGCTTTACGTTTTTGTTCCACCATGGCGTCGTAGGCGGCCTGATGTGCCAATGCGTGTTTGAACACAAATTCCAGGTTGCCTTCATCGCTGGATTCGTGGATAAACTGCATGTTTTTCAAGTACTGCAGCCTTTCGCTTACTTCACCTATGGTGTCGGCGGCCTCATCCAATACTTTGAAATAAAAATTGCGTCCGATAACTGAAGCCTATCGAGCAGGTTGCGGGTTTTTTCGTCAAGGTTCTCAACCCGGGCATGCAACACTTCCTGGATGTTTTCAGGAATATCATAAGTGCCAGCCTCATCGCTGATCTGGAATGCATTGCTGCTGAAGCTGATGATGCCCCGGTCAATGAGCGAACGCAACACTTCTTCGATGAAAAAAGGATTTCCTCCGGTTCGTGAAACAATATTGCCCGCAAACGTTTCCGGAATTTGCCCCGACAACAATAAATTACTGATCAGCTCGCGGGCGCTGTCTCTATCAAGCGTAGTTGTTTCAGTTGATGTAAGTGCTGAAGCATGGTTCTCAAAAAGAAATTTTACCAGCGAACCGGTTGTTTCCTCATAACCCGGCCTGAATACATTGATAAAAACAATGGGGTGGGCATGCGACAATTCATAGAGGGAGCGCAGCAAGGTAAGAAACGACTGGTCTGCCCAGTGGAGGTCTTCAATGGTGATCACAACAGGTTTGAGCGCACTGAGTTTAACCAGAAGTTCGCGGATGGCTCTCAACATCAATTTTTCCAGTGCATTGGGATCAATTTCGCTGATCCTTACGGCGGCGGCACCACTTAATTCCAAACCCATAAAACGGGCGATGAATGGCAATACCTCATCGGGATTTTCAGGATAAATCCTCAGTATCTTTTCTCTCAGTTTTTTTTCAGAAACCAATGCACTGTCTTCTTCCCTGATACCCGTCCATGATTTAATGATACCAATAAAAGGATGATAGCTGAGGTGATGCCCGTTTGAAAGCCCGCGGCCTTCGA
>CALAZZ010000113.1 GCA_937926515.1 uncultured Bacteroidales bacterium
AAATTTGTCCGTATAAATTTATCCGGACAAATTTGTAAGTTTCTGCAATGAAAACAGCTATTCATTATGCATAAATCAATCCAATTGTTGAGCTATATGAATGGGGCATGGGTGAGCAGTGGCTCCATCCGACCTAAAATTCGCTTTGTTATAAAACTAAGGTGACTTAATATGTGGGTTCAGCCGCTTTAAAAATTCAAAATCTCCTGATCGATACCTTTACTGAATCGAAGTGTTCGATATTCTTAGCTTATGCACTTTTATTTCGGCATAAAAACCCTCCCCTAGCCTGCAAAGCAAAAAATCCTTAAAGTTGTCCATAGTTAAGCAGGGGCAATACATGAAATATCTGCTAAAGATGGTTTCCATTTTATAATTAACCCAATTCCAGCTACCAATTGTCCTCATCTAGTGCACATATTGGATGATATGCTAAAAGGTGCAGGTGAGAATACTTCATCAGCATGCCTGATCCGATGAAGCATAAAACTTATTTAAAACAAATTTTGTGCTATTAACAAAACCGCCGGCAGATAAAACTATGCCGGCGGTTTTGTATTATGGCTCCGGATGATCAGCCAACAGGGGTCCTATTCCTGGTGTATCAACCTGATCACCTTGCTGTGGTAATGCTCGCCCTGTTTGGATTCCATACGCAGAAAATACAATCCCTGCGACAGGTTTGATGCCTTGGGGTGATACACATGGCTGTGCGTGCCTTCCGCATGGGTGCCGTTCACCAGGGTGGCCACCTCTACGCCCATAGCGTTGAGCAGGATGAGCCTCACCTGTGAGATGCCCCGGGTCTGGTATGATATCTCAATCCTGTCGCGGAATGGATTTGGATAGGCCCTGAGCTCAATGGTGTTCTCTTTTTGTTCGGCCAGGTCAACCAGCGTATTGGCTATGCTGCTGATGCCAAGCTGGAAGTCCGTGATGGGCTCGGCCAGCTGGTTGCCAAACTCGGTCTGGCTGCCCTGCATAAAGATCACATCATGGCCATAAACAGGTGCTATGGTACGCATGACCAGGGTGATCAATCCATCGCCTTTGTAGGCCATCTGCGCCTGCAGATCAGCCCAGGCCAAGCGGATGTTACCGTATTCAAGATTGGCAACCGCCTGCGGTATGTCGGTCTGGATTTCGAGCACCTCCACCTTGTCGGTGTTGTAGATAATGTCGAGCATCATGGCATTGAACTCCAGGTCATGCTGCAAAAAGAGCGGCAACTCAAACACTTCACCCATTTGAACATAGGTTACATCATCCGTTTGAATTGACTGTGCTGTTGCCTTTGCCATTGTTGGGTTGTAGTTGCCCATCACATCTCCGTAGGTGCGTGCCTCAATATCCAGCTCGCAGAAGTCGGCCTGGTAGGGCCTGCGGGCGCTCATCGGTGTGTTGTTGGCAAAGAGCACCTGGTCGGCCGGTGAGTAAAAAGCCCATTCGCCGGCATCAAAGGTGGTTGATGGGATTGCCAAACGAATCTGTATCAGCAGCGCATCCTGGAAATTCAACGGAGGCCCGAACGGATCATTAGCATTCACGTACACATTGCCCACATGGTTGAGGAAGGATTCCGGTTCCCAGAAGCTGACCGGAAGCGGTGGATCAAGGCTGCGGCGCTGCACAGCTGTGGCGTCAATAATAGATAGGCCTCCATGCGGTATGGTTGTTGAAACTTCCAGCTCAACAGCATCCAGCACCTGGTTCTGATTCTGAAACTCGAGCAGGTAAGAACCGTCAGCAGCTGTGGTGGTGCTGATGATCACACCACCGGTATTGTTAATCAGGCTTACGGTCAGTCCTTCGAGCGGCAGGTTGGCTGCGTTGTATTTGTAATACGACACCACACCTGACAGTTGTATTGGCAATACCGTAACGGTGAAGCTGCAACTGATGCTGTTGCCGCTGGCATCGGTGGCCGTCCAGGTGACGGTAGTCACACCAATATTAAAGGCTTGTCCATCCAGGCTTGTGCCGCTGCCTTCGGTGGCGCCGCTGAGGGTGTAAACGGGCGTAACCGCGCTGCAGGCATCCGTGGCCGTGGCATCCCAGTCAGTTGAAACGGGAGTGTGGAAGCAGCTTTCGGGCTCATCCACATCGACCACCTGGTTGCCTATCGTTGCGCAAGAGATTTCCCACTCCGGCGGGGTGACATCCTGAACGGTAACGGTAGCCGTGGCTGTTGCGGTGCGTCCGCTTTTGTCGGCAACGGTGAGCGTCACCACATTGGCGCCGATATCACTGCAATCGAAGCTTGTTTTTGACAGGGCAAGATAGGGTGCTATGGGCGACTGGCCTATGCACGCCACAAACGAGCCGTTGTCAACATCGGAGGGGCTGATGCTGGCCTGGCCTGCAGCATCAAGCTGTATGGTGATGTCTTTGGCAGCAGCTTCAGGCGGATCGAAACTGTGGATGGTAACCGTAAATGTGCAGCTGGCTGTGTTGCCATAGGCATCCTCCACCCAGTGTGTAATCTGTGTAATGCCGACCGGGAACTGGGCAGTTTGCTGCACCTGGTATGGTGGGTCGGGGTTGGTAGAAGTGAGCACCTCGATGGGCTGTGCGGCATCGGTGGTGAGGGTGTATGTGAGGGGTCCGCATTCGCTTGTGGCCACCGGCCTGTCCCAGGTTACAAGCTTGGAGCAGTCGCCTTCTGTTGTGGTTGCCACAATGGGGTTGGGGCAGGTAGTGTTGCCATAAACCTTCACATTGTCCAAATAATAGGTAACAGTTGCGCCGCCTGTGTTCAGCGTACCGAAAGCCCAGCCATGCACCTCGTCCCGGCCGAAGCCGTCATTGGGCGCACCGTTGCCAATCTCTTTGCGGATGAAGTCGTCGTCAAAGTTAAGGACAAACAACTGCCAGCCGGAGAAATCGTCCACGAAGAAGTGGGTCCAGAGCTCCACGTCAAATGTGGTCGAGCCAGGGTTTCGGTTGTCCTGTACCTCAAAATAGAGGTCGTTGCCCGTATTTTGGCCATAGAGCCAGAAAGCAATACCTTCATAGCTCGACCAATCCTGCGTCACCCAGGTATCTAGATCCTCATTTTCAAAGGCGTGGGTGAGGCCACCGAAGTTGTTGACGTTAGCGTCAAGCTGGAGCAGGTGGTTGTCTCCAGACTGGCCGGGAAGGGCCAGCGGGTCGGTGTCGGCAACCTGGGTGGTTGAAATGTCAACGGTTGTCCCCGTCCCGAAATCACCAAAGATGACGAAGCCGATGCCGTTTCCGAAGGCGTCAACGTCGTAAGGCAGGTCGTTGTCTTCAAAGTCGTCTATGATGCCTGATATGGTTGAGATGGTAAATGGATTGACATCCACCTGCACCACATTGGACGAGGCTTCAGTTTCCCAGGTTAAAGTCAGACACACGCGGGCGAGCCTTCGAAACCAGGTGGTTTGGGTTATTGTGCCCATATGGGTATAAGTATCATTATTACTGCCTACATTTAACCAATCATCAAAATTGGCCGTGGGGCTGACAGTAGTAAGCTGCCATTGGTATTCAAGCGGACCTACTGCACCAGATGGCGGCGCAATGCTGCTAAATGCTGCAGGCGTATCACCGTAACAAATAATTTGATTATCGGCAATACTACCACCATCATAAGGGGACATGTTTGTTGAATGTTCAGCAATGGGGTCAGGGTTTCCGTCAGGATCTAAGTTAACTGTTGAAGTAGCACAAATATCGCCAAGCAGCAGAAGCCCTGCAACATGCGGAGCGGCCATGGAAGTGCCATCCAATACTCCATAAGTGCCATTTTTGTATGTTGAGACTACTTTTACTCCCGGGGCGCAGTAATTAATTGGAGGATTGCCATAATTTGAAAAAGAAGCATAATTGTCATAAGGATCCATTGCAGATATTACATAAACATTTGGTCCTTGGATGCGCTGGGGACTGCGATCGTTTGCGTCACCGGAATTATTTCCTGCAGAGATAACAATCGGACACACCGCAGCTACTGCCAAAGCTGCATCGTCAGTTGCCTGATTTATCCCTCCGCCAATGCTATAATTAACAACATCACCGGCAGCTGCATTTGCTGCCACATAGTTCAGTCCTGCAATAACATTAGAGGTGGCAGTGCCGCCCGCTCCACCAGGAAATACTTTTACTGCAACAACCTCGGCACCTGCTGCTACACCTATAACCCCAAATCCATTGTCTATTGCAGCCACAGTGCCAGCAACATGCGTCCCATGTCCGTTCAGATCATCTGTTGAAGGTTCTCCGTCAATTACAGAATAGGATAAGACATCATTTACATTAAGATCGGGATGATCCATATCAATACCTGTGTCAATAATCCATGCTTTTTTTCCAGCTCCGGACAAACCTCCGCTTACACGTGTAATTCCCCATGGAGTACATTGCGTATTTTCTATATCTTCAAATTGAATCATTGTTGCTGTAACAGTGCCAAGCGCAAGCGCATCAATAACTGCCTGTCCTTCTACATCGCTTATGCTCATTGCAGGTATGGTAACCAAATCTGCATTAACTCCTGCACCCATTGAGGGAGGAAAGCCCGAAACATTATTGTATATTATGACTGCAATTGCACCAGCTTGTTGTGCATGATAAACCTTTAAACTGAAGTTACATGTTCCCCGCTTGATGAGTGCTATCTTTCCGCTTAAATCATTGATTATTGGCTCACAGCCATCTTCAGATGGCGACGCTCCATCATCTGCCAAAATCAACTGACCGGTTACATTGAACATAAACGGACCAAAAGATGAACTACCAAATTCTACGGGTGTGCCATTGATTTCAAGAGAAAAACATTCGGATGAAGAACCATTCAATATATTCACATCTTTAGGTAAAGGTTTTGAAGCATTTGATTCAGAATTGAATACATCATGAATCTCAAGATTGCTTTTGTTTTCTGTAAAAAGATAGACCATTTGATCAGGTTCAATATAAGCTATCTTCTCGTCCTGAAGCAAGCTTGATAAATCGGCCTCAGTTAAGCCTCTTACAGCAAATCCTTTTAAAGCTGTTTCGTAAACCTGAAGCACTTCCTTATTCTGCAGGCCATTTTTTCTTAAGGTGGAAGATGCCTCTTCATGCATTATTTGCTGCCTGATTACAAAGGTTTTTCCTTCCATTTGATTCCTTGTATTGGCTAGCGCATCATTTTTATAAACTACGATGTACTGTCCGGGAATAAAGGAATCCTCATTGCCACTCTGAGCTTTCATCACTTGAGAAGCAAACAGGCAAAACAGAAGCAAAATTGTTTGGGTAAATTTGGATCTCATAAGATTATTGTTTAAGTTTTTAATTAATGAGGGGTCCTTAAATTCAGTTTATTGATGATTTTTCAGTCACAAAATAGAACCCATTTAAATCTGGACTAAAAAAATAAAGCTATACTTTACAAATTTATTTCATGTTTTATCTTCGTAACTAACTGTTTTGAAATAGGTTATTCAGGCAGGATGATTCTGAGGAAGCGATTAGACTGCCTTCCCTGGCACAAAGTACATCAATTAAAATAAGCTTAAGATCATAGCGTAGCCCGTTATTGTGTTTCAGCTGAAAAATAACCAATGGAAAGAATACCGAACGCAATGGTCGCATGCTTCTAAGGGATTGTGGTATCATTATGTTGCTCAATTTACTTGCCAATGTTATTCCAATTAAGGTTACTTTTCTAATTCTGGCCTGTCAATTAAAAAAGAAGTGCGCCAAAAATATCTTTATTTGTAATCAATCTAAATAAAAATTAAAATCTGCTGCAAATGTACAATGGACGGGAGGTAAAAGTCTTGTATTTTTCGACCAAATCCTTGTACTTTTCAACCATTTTAGAAGTTAGAAGCTAGAAGATCGTATACGGATGAAGAGAGGCCCAAGTTGGCAAGACTTGCGCCAGCCAACTTCGGTCTTCGATCTCTCCCCACTACGCGGTTTCATGTACGTACGGGAATTTAAAAAAAAGTTGTAAGTTGGAATTTGATCCCGCATCTGCGAGACCAAATTCCAACTTTGCATTGCCGGCGGCATTATTCATCTGCTGATTGTTAGCTGATAAACTTATTCCTGGTGTATCAACCTGATCACCTTGCTGTGGTAATGCTCGCCCTGTTTGGATTCCATACGCAGAAAATACAATCCCTGCGACAGGTTTGATGCCTTGGGGTGATACACATGGCTGTGCGTGCCTTCCGCATGGGTGCCGTTCACCAGGGTGGCCACCTCTACGCCCATAGCGTTGAGCAGGATGAGCCTCACCTGTGAGATGCCCCGGGTCTGGTATGATATCTCAATCCTGTCGCGGAATGGATTTGGATAGGCCCTGAGCTCAATGGTGTTCTCTTTTTGTTCGGCCAGGTCAACCAGCGTATTGGCTATGCTGCTGATGCCAAGCTGGAAGTCCGTGATGGGCTCGGCCAGCTGGTTGCCAAACTCGGTCTGGCTGCCCTGCATAAAGATCACATCATGGCCATAAACAGGTGCTATGGTACGCATGACCAGGGTGATCAATCCATCGCCTTTGTAGGCCATCTGCGCCTGCAGATCAGCCCAGGCCAAGCGGATGTTACCGTATTCAAGATTGGCAACCGCCTGCGGTATGTCGGTCTGGATTTCGAGCACCTCCACCTTGTCGGTGTTGTAGATAATGTCGAGCATCATGGCATTGAACTCCAGGTCATGCTGCAAAAAGAGCGGCAACTCAAACACTTCACCCATTTGAACATAGGTTACATCATCCGTTTGAATTGACTGTGCTGTTGCCTTTGCCATTGTTGGGTTGTAGTTGCCCATCACATCTCCGTAGGTGCGTGCCTCAATATCCAGCTCGCAGAAGTCGGCCTGGTAGGGCCTGCGGGCGCTCATCGGTGTGTTGTTGGCAAAGAGCACCTGGTCGGCCGGTGAGTAAAAAGCCCATTCGCCGGCATCAAAGGTGGTTGATGGGATTGCCAAACGAATCTGTATCAGCAGCGCATCCTGGAAATTCAACGGAGGCCCGAACGGATCATTAGCATTCACGTACACATTGCCCACATGGTTGAGGAAGGATTCCGGTTCCCAGAAGCTGACCGGAAGCGGTGGATCAAGGCTGCGGCGCTGCACAGCTGTGGCGTCAATAATAGATAGGCCTCCATGCGGTATGGTTGTTGAAACTTCCAGCTCAACAGCATCCAGCACCTGGTTCTGATTCTGAAACTCGAGCAGGTAAGAACCGTCAGCAGCTGTGGTGGTGCTGATGATCACACCACCGGTATTGTTAATCAGGCTTACGGTCAGTCCTTCGAGCGGCAGGTTGGCTGCGTTGTATTTGTAATACGACACCACACCTGACAGTTGTATTGGCAATACCGTAACGGTGAAGCTGCAACTGATGCTGTTGCCGCTGGCATCGGTGGCCGTCCAGGTGACGGTAGTCACACCAATATTAAAGGCTTGTCCATCCAGGCTTGTGCCGCTGCCTTCGGTGGCGCCGCTGAGGGTGTAAACGGGCGTAACCGCGCTGCAGGCATCCGTGGCCGTGGCATCCCAGTCAGTTGAAACGGGAGTGTGGAAGCAGCTTTCGGGCTCATCCACATCGACCACCTGGTTGCCTATCGTTGCGCAAGAGATTTCCCACTCCGGCGGGGTGACATCCTGAACGGTAACGGTAGCCGTGGCTGTTGCGGTGCGTCCGCTTTTGTCGGCAACGGTGAGCGTCACCACATTGGCGCCGATATCACTGCAATCGAAGCTTGTTTTTGACAGGGCAAGATAGGGTGCTATGGGCGACTGGCCTATGCACGCCACAAACGAGCCGTTGTCAACATCGGAGGGGCTGATGCTGGCCTGGCCTGCAGCATCAAGCTGTATGGTGATGTCTTTGGCAGCAGCTTCAGGCGGATCGAAACTGTGGATGGTAACCGTAAATGTGCAGCTGGCTGTGTTGCCATAGGCATCCTCCACCCAGTGTGTAATCTGTGTAATGCCGACCGGGAACTGGGCAGTTTGCTGCACCTGGTATGGTGGGTCGGGGTTGGTAGAAGTGAGCACCTCGATGGGCTGTGCGGCATCGGTGGTGACATGGTAGGTTTCCTCTAACGGGGTTCCGCATTCGGTTAAAGCTACTGGTCTGTCCCAGATCACAAGTTTTGAGCAGTTCCCCTCTGCTGTGACGGCCTCTACACTACCAGGGCAGATAATTTGCGGCGGTGTTGCATCCACCACGGTGACCAAGGCTATGCATGAGTCGGAATTGCCTTTGGCATCAGTAACAGTAAGCACAAAAGTATTGACCCCAAGATCAGCACAGGTATATGTTACACTTGCCGGGGTGAAGATGAGTTCTTCAGTAAGGGTACAATTATCGGTTGACCCATCGTCAACATCAGCAGCAAACACCGTTATGGAATTGCCTACGAGTTCAACTGTGATATTTTTACACACTGCATCAGGAACAAGATCGTCATTAAAACTTGCCTGCACTGAAACAGTCCTTGTACATCCACCAACCGGATCAGTGATATTGAAATACAGTGTGGTTACATCACCGGCAAGCGCTCCATCAGGAACAAATGTATTGGTGCCCATATCATAGGTTCCGGCTGCATTGGTGAGATTTTCATCAAAATACCAGGTAT